>NZ_JAELTZ010000023.1:0-64717 GCF_016429115.1 Aquitalea sp. ASV15
CATCCACGCCCGGAACCGGCGTACTCAGGATGCCGGTCAGCTTTTGCTGGATGGACAGTACCGATGCATTGGCCTTCAGACTGCCGGAACGTGCCGAGTCTACCGCAGATTTCACCTGATTGTAGGCATCGACAAAACCTTGCAGCGAAGCCGCAATGCCACTGCTGTCCGAGGCCATGGTGACGGTAGCCTGCCCCAGCTTGGTAATGTCGACATTGACACCGGAAATCACGTTGGTCAGATGGTTGCTACCAGAAGAGACACTGACACCGTTGACGCTCAGCAAGGCATCGCTGGCTGCTGCCGATTCGCTGGCGGCAGTGGCACTTTGCGTCAGGCCAGCCAGGCTGGAGCCGCTGGTGCTGCCGGAGTCGCTGCCACCAGCCTTGATACTGAAAGTATTGTCACTGCCGGAAACGGCAGAAGCCAGCACCAGTTTGTACTGGCCATTGTTTTGCACCACCGATGCATTCACCCCGGCACCGCTCTGATTGATACGGTCGGAAATGGACTGCAGGCTGACGGTATCAGTTGCACTGGGCGTCAGGTTGATCACGTTATCCTTGCCGGCAACGGTGAGCGTCAGCGAAGTGGGCGCTCCACTCAAGGTCGCTTTGGGGTCGGTCACCGCTTGGCCGGCAAACTGGTCGAACACCAGCTGGCGGGGTTTGGCCAGCTGGGTCACGTTGAGCGTATAACTGCCGGCCACGCCACCGGTGGTGGTGGTGACATTGGCAATACTGGTATCCGTGGAGCTGGCCTTGAATTGCTGCAGGAATGCACCGGTCGAGATCTTGCCGGAGGCCGTCTGCAAGGCGGACAGGGCCGAGCTGATCTGGCCGATCGAGCTCAGTTGGGTATTGTATTTGCTGGAACGTTGCTGGCTGGCTTGCAGAGGCTGCTGCTCGATGGTCATCAACTGGCTGACAATAGACTGTACATCCAGCGAGCCGACACTAGTCGTGATGGAAGCCATTGGGCACTACCTCCTTGGATACTGAATACTATCGGCGTCAGGCTTTGTCCTTGAGCAGCAAACCCTTGAAGTCGCCGATTGCCTTGGCGATACGAATGGCATCTTCCGAAGGGATCTGGCGGATCACTTTCTTGGTTTCCTGATCGACCACCTTGACGACCTGAATATTGGTGTCTTTATCGACAGAGAACTCTAACTGACTGGAATAAAGCTTGGCTACATCATTCAGCTGTTTGACCGAATTCTGCAGCTCTTGTGGATCGGGTTTCTTTTGCTGAGTTCCGTCACTGGAAGCATTTTGTGCCTGGCTTTGCCCCACCGCCGTCACGCCTGCTGTCGAGTTGGGCAGAACCGAACTTGCCGTGGCATCAGCAGTATTACCCTGGATCAGCTGATTTTGCTGACGCGCCGTCGGGGTGGTCGCCAAAGGCAGGACCGGACCATTCGTTGATGATATTTGCATGGCAACTACTCCTGTGCAGACGGCCCCGGTTAGCATGCCAACCGAGGCCGATTCTTCAGCTTATGGCTTCAGTGTAGCTTACTGCAGCAGAGTCAGTGCCGACTGCGACAGCGAGTTGGCCTGTTTCAGGATGGAAGTACCAGCCTGTTGCAGAATCTGGTTCTTGGTCAGGTTAGCCGTTTCCGCAGCGAAGTCTACGTCAACAATACGGCTGTTGGCGGCAGTCAGGTTGGTGACATAGTTTTGCAGGTTGGCCACCACAGCGTCAAAACGGTTTTGTACCGCACCGAAGGTGGAACGGATATTCGATACTTCCGAGATATCAGCATCAAGCGCGGACAATACGCCGGACGCCTTTGCTTGCGAAGTAACATCAATCGTGCCCGTATTCGTCAGCGACGAATTATAAGCATTCAGCGTACCGGCCGATGTCAGATCGGTTGACGAGATGGAAACTTGGTTAGAAGCGTCACCGGACGAACCCACCTGGAAAGTCAGTGTAGAGCCACCTGACAGCAAAGACGTACCGTTAAACTGAGTCGTTTGAACGATACGCGAAATTTCCTGGGTCAGCTGGTCCACTTCTTTTTGCAGCTGCGAACGGTTAGTATCGCTGACCGAGCCGTTGGCAGACTGGGTGGCAATTTCACGGATACGCTGCAGGTTGTTGGCAATCTGGCCCAGCGCGCCTTCAGCCGTCTGGCCCACGGAAATACCGTCATTGGCGTTACGGATGGCCTGGTTGTTACCGCGAATGGCCGAGGTAAGGGTCTGGGAAATGGCCAGACCGGCAGCATCATCCTTGGCACTGTTTACGCGCAGACCGGAGGACAGGCGTTGCAAGGACAAATTCAGCGAGGTGCTGGAGTTGCTCAGGTTGTTCTGCGCGGTGAGCGACGCAATATTGGTGTTGACGGTAAGTGCCATGATGATTCTCCTTAGAGCATTCGGGGGCGAAGTTGCTGACCTTGACTAGTTATCGTCACCCGGTTTGCGAACTTTAGCCCCCTGCCTGCTTTTTTTTGACAACTAGCCACTCAAGGCGGCAAACCAATCCTCCAGATGGTCTTCCAGCCAGTAATCACGCTCCACCCACCGTCGCAAGGCATCCCCTTCTTGAGCAGCCGCATCAAGGTCATGCACACGTTCACGTATCGCGCTGACCCAAGCAGCGGGATTGTTCGGCACCCGGCAGACAGGTGCGTCATTGGTCTGGTAGGGGAAGATATCTGAACACACCACCGGCCAAGCCATGGCACCGTACTCCAGCAGTCTCAAGTTGCTTTTAGCCACATTGAAGGCATTAATTTCGAGAGGAGCCACGGCAAGATCAAGGTTCAGCCGCGCCACTGCGGCAGGATACTGCTCAAACGGAACCGCATGATGCACCTCGGCCACATACGGGCGGAACTGCGGCAAACACATCCCCATGAAAACCCAATCCACTTCGGCAGCAGTCTCCTGTATGACGGACAACAGCAACTCGAGGTCACCACGGTGCTGAGAGGCACCAACCCAACCCACACGAGGTTTGGCACCGCTGCGACGAGAAGACTGCAATCCACCCCACTTTGCCCTGCTTAAGCGATTAGGGATGACTCGACGATCATCGATCATGGTTTTGGTAAACTCAGCCAGCGGTTCGGTAGATACGATCAAGCTATCAAAGAGTTTCAATACCTTGCGCAACCGTTGCTTGGCATCAGGAAAATAGCGCTTCCAATGATCATGCAAATTGCTCTTCTCGGGAGTAGCTCCAATCAAGTCGTCGATACCAAACACAAAACGCATCCCAGGCAAAAATTGTCGATAAGCCTGCAATGCCTCATAAATGGCATCATTTATACCCGTATGTAGCAGCAGGGTATCAGGAGAGATACGCGCCATCTCCGCAATCGAAAGGATGCCATGTGAAGGTTGCACAATTTCACCATCCAGCTTGCCTGCTTGCTGCAAAGCAGAAAGAGGCTGGCTAAGGCGGTATTCTCCACTACCCCCGACAACAGGCAGACCCAACACATGCTTGCGCCTATGTATTTTCTGATCCCAAGACACAATTCGGCTTACTTCGACTTCCATCTTCCTTTCACGCAAAGATAGATGTCGGTTGTAAGCTGGATCATGCGCAATTATGGGTAACCAGCGCTGCAATATCGTTTCGCGCTCATTACGCTCGCGCACTGCTGCCTCCAGCAATACGCGTGGATCACTAGTAGTGCGACAAATACTTTTACCATGATGGTGATAAAGAACAACAAAAGGATTATAAACATTGCGCAAACCTTTTGCCTTGAGCTTCAAGCACAAATCAACATCATTAAAGAAAACCTTCAGATTTTCAGCATCCATCCCACCGACAGCAAGATAATCTTGCTTACTCACCAACAAGCAGGCCGCAGTAAGCGCTGAATAATTCTGCATCGTGAGTGCACGATTCAAATAGCCGCCATCACTGAAATCCGAACCTTCAAAAACGTGATCGGCCACCGCGTGCATGGTACCGGGAACGCCAAGCAAAATTCCTGCATGCTGTATTTTCCCAACTTCCGGATACAAAAGACGGGCACCCACAGCACCGACACCTGGCTGCTGCGCAGTAGCAAGCATACGATCAAGCCAGTTATCAAAAATGATTTCCGTATCATTATTAAGCAGCAAGATATACTCACCACAAGCCGCTTCAACACCACGATTACACTGCTCAGAGAAATTAAAACTCTGGTTATACTCGATCAATTTTACACGCCCTGGATAGCGCTGCAAAAGAGAAGCATAATACTCATGTGACTCTTCATCCTCAGATTGGTTATCGACCAAAATGAGTTCAAAATTTTGATACCCTGTTTTATTGAACAGACTATCCACACACGGAACCAGAAACTCCAACTTGTCCTTAGTCGGGATAATTACACTAAGAGATGGGTTACCAGACAATTTATATTCGAAATGATAAGTACCTGGGACCAAACCCTCGGTGACTTCAGCATTTATGCCATGGATGCTTGCATGATCCTGAAGGGCTACAAGGCGTGATGCAGCTGCCAACGGTCGATTTGCAGCTTGCTGCCATGGCAGGGAAAGCAGCATGTCATCGATGTGGACGACGGTATTAGCATCGTTAGTACCCATCAAGCGGAGCAAAACGTCATACTGATAAGCATCAGGAAAAGCTCTAAAGCCACCAATACGTGCCAAATCAGGAACCGAGAAGGCAACCGCACTTCCGATGTAATCCATTGAAAGCAAATATTCTGGCGAAAAATCAGGTAAGAATTTTGGAAGGAAGCGCTCTCCCATTGGGGATACGACATCATGGTCACAGTAGATCGCTTTCGCTGATAAGTTAGCGGCTGCAGCTTCACCAAACTTCAACAAGGCCTGAGGTTGTAAACGAAAACCCGAAGAAAGCAAAAAACACCAGTCTGCAGGAATATCAGCTATCACTCCATTTACTGCAGAAATTAACAACTCATGATCTTCAACACTCTCTATCTGCAACCATCCTAATTGATTATTGTTTTCAAATATAGCATCCGGCTGAGGTGTATCCGAAATAACAATGAGGCGCCAGTGTGGGTATAACTGGCTCTGCATATTTTCGAAACTTTCCGCCAAACGATGCAGGTCATGCGCCTGAGCAATGCATAGAATATTAAAAACTGGCTGCTTGGGCCAATCTATCATCATTCTCTCTGCCAATTGCTCAACATGTATCTCGCGGAAATTATACTTCTTTAACCAAAGACGATAACGATGAATCTCGTTCAAGTCACACCCAGTCAATGGCGCAATATTGACTTTACCCCAAGCCGCAGGTTGTGAACGGCGCAATAAAGGTGGCAAAGCTGAATTCCAAATGCTGAAAATAGCCGGCATGGCATCATCGAGAAGACGATATCTCATGATATGCTCACGAGACAAATCCACTTGCCTCATGCGAAGCGCTTCGTCCTCAATCAATGACGAAATAGCAGTAAACCAAGATTCAGTATCATCATCGCAGACGGTTGCCAAGCCAGTTCCTTTCAGCCAGCTGTACGCAGGAACATCTGCCACCACTGCCGCGGCTCCTGCGACGGTGTACTCCATCCACTTCAGGTCTGACTTGCCTTCGTTAAAATCGCCTTGACGCAATGGGGCAATGCCAATGTCAATCTTCAGGTTTGATAGTTGAGGAAGATAATCCGAATACGGCAAAAACTGGGCGATGTGACTTGCCCCCTTCTTCCCAACCATTGCCTCAGGAACATCGCCCCAGAATACAAACCGCACCTGCCCTGCGTATTCATAATAAATACGCATTAATGCCTTTGAAATGCTTTCCAGATCTTTTTTGTGAGTCCCCGTTCCGGCAAAACCAATTGTAACAACATCATTATTTCTATTTACTACAGCAGGCAAGCGTGCTCTAGCCAACCGGTTAGGCACAACCGATATATTATTATTATATTTTGCAAATTTTTTTGCCAAAGCCTCCGTAGCCGTAATAATTGCTGCGCAATGCGGTAACAACCATTCAACAACAGGGAAAAGAGTATTAAACTCCTCATACATCGGATGACTCTCCGGCATACCTATCAACCAATCATCCACCTCATAAATAATTGGCTTGCCAGAATCCACAGTCTTCTGCAGCAAAGGCTTGTACGCTGGCGAAGGAAATGCCCTTTGCACGACAAACAAATCGGCAAAAGCAATCAAGTCATCATCATTTTCGAATGGAAATTGCCCATTCGGCATCAGCTGCGCAGAGTTTTTGTAGAAAAAAGTCTCGAATACAGGGCTCATCATTTGCAATGCATCACCCAATCGCAAACGAAAGCAAGCGGCATCCAATCCATCACGAGTGAGGATGCAAACCCTAGGCTTTTTGTTAATTACATCAAGCAAATGATGCTGAAGCTTACCCTGATTCATAAACAACCCCACCTAAAAATTTAAAGGGTTAATAATTAATAAAAGATATCAAACACAAAATAAATCACAGCCACGACAAACGGTTGGACATCTCACCGCTGCGCAACTGCTTAACATCATAATATGACATGAAAATTACACATGCCACCACTTAATGACAGGCACTAAGATTTTCCAGCACGCTACTGGCTAGTTCAATTCATACAAGCAACAAAATCAAAATACCCGACCAGCGCAAATTGAGTGCGTCTTATACCCAATACAGGCAGCCCCAACCGTAGAATTCGCATCAACGTCATTCACATTACCATGTGAATTCTTAATTAACCGCAAACAGGTCAAAGCATCTGATAGCATATCCAACTCACCATCATGCATATTAAGATGCTCCCCACACACAAATCAGTCAACCAACCTATTCAGCAAATATTTTTGACAAGCAACTTAAATAAAGATCATATTCTTCACGAATCATCATTATAAACAAAAAATGACTGCGAAATGGCAATACAAATAAGTTGAAGCCTCATTCACCATCAAGTCAGATTGGCAATATTGCTCAATATCGATACCATTCTCAAGCCATACCTAAAGACAAAGACACATCAGGGCTTAATTCCAATGCAAAATACTGATAATAGAGAATATATGCCATTTGACTAATGTAAATTTTGATTGTCGCAATGTGAATTTTATCCATATCTCTATTCTCCACGCACCAAGAATCGTGTTTCCATTGAATATTCTCGCGGGCTGTGACACACAGTGTACCGCGTGCAGAAACAACAGGATGTATGGCAATATACAAGCTTTTGGAATTACATTTCACTTTACAATGAAATGCGATAATACATTGCAACTCACAAAACAACCAGCAAGCAATCTGGGAGCACCACACGCCTCAAATTAAATTATTTGATTTAATTTGTTTAAACTATACAATTTAAGATGTCCACCCAATACCAAACTTATCTCCATGGCTACATGGCTGCCTTTGCAGCTTAAGTTTTATCCCGATTTGACGATAAAAATTCATCATCCTACTCAGCTACAACAAGGACACTCCATGCGAGTACTGGTTACAGGAGCCGCAGGCTTCATTGGCAGTCATGTCTGTGATCTGCTGCTTCGAGAAGGACACACAGTCTTGGCCCTTGATGACCTCTCGACAGGTACTGAACGTAACTTGGCTGGCTTCATCGACCACCCGGAATTTCAATTCATACGCGCCGATATCCGCGAACGACAGCTGATCAGAACATATTTCCATGGTGTCGATTGGGTCATTCATTTGGCTGGACGATCGGATATCGTCCCATCTATCGAACAACCTGAAGACTATTTTGATGTCAATGTCAACGGTACGCTCAATGTGCTGCAGGCCGCCAAAGAACATGGCATCCAACGATTTGTTTATGCGGCGTCATCCTCCAGTTACGGCATTCCTGATTGTTATCCAACCAGTGAACAAGCTGCTTTACAACCCGAATATCCGTATGCATTAACCAAGGCCATGGGGGAGGAATTGGTACTGCACTGGGCCAAGGTTTACCAATTGCCAGCCCTGTCACTTCGACTGTTCAACGTCTACGGCCCACGCTCTCGAACCAGTGGAGCGTATGGCGCGGTATTTGGTGTGTTTCTTGCACAAAAGCTGAAAGGTTTGCCACTGACGATTGTAGGGGATGGATCACAGACACGTGACTTCACCTTTGTTACAGATGTCGCCAATGCCTTCATTGCTGCTGCACGCTCCAACATTTGCGGCCGAGCGCTCAATGTGGGTAGCGGTAACCATTACAGTGTCCTCTACCTGGCTCAGTTACTTGGAGGAGAGCACATTTTCATTCCCAAGCGCCCCGGCGAGCCAGACTGCACTTTCGCCGACACCAGACTCATACAACAAGTCCTGGACTGGAAACCGAAGGTTAGCTTCGAAGAGGGCGTCAAAATCATGCTATCGTCCATACAAGACTGGTCTGACGCCCCTGTCTGGACCGCTGAATCGATTGATAAAGCCACGAGATCCTGGTTTACCCACCTGGGAAGTCAACATGCTGACAGATAACTTCCTCATATACAGCCAGCAGTTTCAAGGCATTTTGGCGCAAGCACAGGCTACGGATGGAAACAATATTCCCATGAGTATTGAACATTCCTTGCAACGCACCAAAGAAGTGCTGCTATCGGTGCGCGCCGAAGGAAAAGATGTCTATCTGTTAGGAAATGGTGGTAGTGCTGCATTGGTTGCCCACGTACAAACCGATCTGGTCAACAAGTGCAGGTTGCGTGCTCATGTTTTGCAAGAGCCATCGTTGTTGACATGCATGAGTAATGACTATGGATACGCTAACGCGTATCAGGAGTTACTAAGCAGATACATCAGAAGCGGCGATGTCGTACTGGCTGTCAGCAGCTCTGGTCAGTCTGCCAATATTCTACAGGCCTGTGATAGCGCGCTAGCAAATGAGGCTAACATTATCACCTTATCAGGCTTTTCGGCCAATAACCACCTTAGAAGTAAAGGCATGATCAACATCTGGTTGCCTTCAGACGATTATGGCATGGTTGAAGTCGGCCACCAGCTAATTTTGCATTATCTTTCGGACTCACTTGCAGAAAATAAAAATGAGCACTGAAAAAATCAAGACTCTTGATGAGTTGGCACACATTACCGAACAACTCAGAAGCTCCGGACAAAAAGTCATTCATTGCCACGGCACTTTTGACTTGATGCATACCGGCCATATCAAGCACCTGCAATTAGCACGTAGCTTGGGCCATGTGCTAATTGTGACGATAACATCAGACGATTTTGTGCGCAAAGGACCAGGCAGGCCAGTGTTCTCTGAGTTGTTGCGCGCCGAGAATCTTGCAGCCTTGTCTTGTGTAGACTACCTCGCCATCAGCCGTGCGGAAACAGCCATTTTAGCGATAGAGAAAATAAAGCCATTCCTCTACGTTAAGGGAAGTGACTATGCGGATCCCACTAAAGACACTACAGGTAATATTTCGCTTGAGATTGAAGCGGTCAGATCCAATGGTGGAGATATTTACTTTACCGATGAAATTACTTTCAGCTCAACCAAGCTGCTAAACACCCATTTCGATGTATTACCTCAGGATACTCGTCTTTTTTTAGAGCAGTTTAAACAAACCAGCCCTCTCAGTTCATTCCTTGAGCATATTCAGTCACTCAAATCGCTTAATGTGCTTGTGATAGGTGATACCATCATCGATGAATATCACTATGTCCACACTTTAGGGCAGACCGGCAAGGGAACCTCATTAGCAGTACGTCACCAAAGTGAGGAAAGGTTTGCAGGTGGTGCGGTTGCAGTGGCAAACCACATTGCAGGATTTACCCAAAACGTGACTTTGCTCACGGCCCTGGGAAAAGATGATGGCATTGACTATATTAAATCAAAACTGAAATCCAATGTCACACTAGAATACCGACATTTTCAAAATGCGCCGACACTGATTAAACGGCGCTTTGTTGATCAGGATCTGCAGCGGCTATTTGAAGTCTATTTTGGTGGTGAAGAAGAAGACAATCCAGATCTTGAGCAAGATTTCTGCTCCTGGATTGAGCAATATGCCAATGACTATGATTTGGTCATTGTGCCCGACTTCGGGAATGGCATGATCAGTAAGAAAATGGCAAAAACCATTTCGCATCATGCCCGTTTTTTAGTGGTCAATACACAGATCAATAGTGGAAACCGCGGATATCACATTATTACTCGTTATCCTAAAGCGGATTTTATTTGTCTGAACGAGCCTGAAGCACGCCTGGCAACCCATGACCGTCAGTCACCACTAGAAGATGTTGCCATGGAACTATTGACCCGACTGGATAGTCGAGCGGTAGCCATTACCAGAGGCCTCAAAGGTGCATTAATTGTTGACAAGCAAAGTACGCTGGCAATACCGGCGCTATCTTCACATGTAGTCGACCGTATCGGTGCGGGTGATGCCTTTTTATCACTCGGAGGTTTATTCATGGCAGTAACAGACAGTACCCCCGCAGCAGTATTAGCTGGCAGCATTGCGGCAGCCCTGGATGTTCAGATTGTTTGCAACAGAGAACCGGTTGATCCGGTCTTGTTTGCCAAATACGCCACTACCTTATTGAAATAGGGCCAAATGCCATGGATGCCTTCCTGATTGACAGCCATAAATTGATTTATCATCCGAAACGGGTGGCCGACTTACTTGACACTGGTGACGATTGGGAAAAGGCCAAGCAGATCTATCCCATCTATATGGAATTATCACCAGTTGGCGCATGCAATCATCGCTGTACCTTTTGTGCGGTAGACTATATTGGTTATAAATCCAGCATGCTGGATTACTCCATACTTGAGCAGCGACTTCCTGAAATGGGTAGTCTTGGTGTGAAAAGCATCATGTATGCAGGGGAAGGTGAGCCCTTGCTGCATAAAAAAATCAATGACATTGTCGCACTGACCAAAAAATCCGGAATTGATGTTGCCTTTACGACAAATGGCGTCCTGATGAATCAGGAGTTCATTGAAAAATCCCTGGATAAAATTTCCTGGATAAAAATATCGTTAAATGCGGGCAATGCGGCCTCTTATGCTGCAATTCATAAAACCCGCGAACGTGATTTCATCCGCGTATTAGAAAATATCAAACGCGCGGTTGCTTTCAAACATGAGAACAATATCAACTGCACAATCGGCGTGCAGGCTTTACTTCTCCCGGAGAACGCCGCCGACATGTTGGAATTGGCACGCATCTGTCGAGATGAGATCGGCTGCGATTACCTTGTAATCAAACCATACTCCCAGCATCTTTTCAGTGAGACACATCAATACGAGAGCGTGGACTATCAGCCCTACCTTGATATGGAAGCTGAGCTTGCAAAATTCAATACAGAACGCTTTCAGCTGATTTTCCGAAGTCATACCATGCACAAATACATGGAAGACCCTAAGCAACGCTACCAGAAATGTCATGCAACGCCATTTGTTTGGGCTTATATCATGGCAGATGGTCGTGTTTATGGTTGCAGCGCTTATTTGCTGGATAAGCGTTTCGAATATGGAAACATCAATGAAAGTAGTTTTCGAAGCATTTGGCAAGGTGCACGCAGACAGGAAAACTTCCATTATGTACGGGAAAACCTGAATATTCAGAATTGCCGTCGTAACTGTCGCATGGATGAAGTCAATCGTTATCTTGATCGACTGATTAACAATAATGTTCCACACGTCAATTTCATCTGAGACATCATGAGCCTTTCTACCCTCTTTCTTGAGCAGATGTTATTGATACGGCGTACTGAAGAGGCCATCGCAAGGTATTATCCAGAACAGAAGATGCGCTGCCCAGTACATCTATCGATTGGTCAAGAAGCTGCCGCAGTTGGTGTCTGCGCAGCGCTTGAAGCGACGGATCTGGCTGTCAGCACGCACCGTGCTCATGCACACTATTTAGCCAAGGGGGGAGATCTTGACGCCCTTATCGCTGAGCTACACGGCAAGTCCACGGGCTGCTGCGGGGGCCGAGGTGGCTCAATGCATTTGTCTGATACCAAAGTTGGCTTTGTCGCCAGTACGGCCATCGTAGGTAACAGCATTCCTGTTGGTGTTGGATTGGCACTCTCGCTAAAGCTAAAGCGCAGTGACCGGATAAGTTGCATTTTTTTAGGGGATGGTGCAACCGAAGAAGGGGCATTTTATGAAAGTGCCAATTTTGCCGTAGTACGGAATCTCCCTGTGCTGTTTGCGTGCGAGAACAATTTTTATTCTGTCTATAGCTCACTTGATAAAAGACAACCAAAAAACAGATCCTTGGCTGAATTGGCAAAGGCCATCGGCCTAAATACTGTCGTTGTGGATGGCAACGATGTGGAAGCTGTTCACGCCGCTACAAATGCGGCTATCAGCGCGATCCGGAATGGGCTGGGCCCTTATTTCATAGAAATGCCAACCTATCGCTGGCTTGAACACTGTGGTCCTTATGATGATGATCATCTTAATTACCGACCACATGGGGAACTGGCCTATTGGAAAAGTCGGGATCCGATTCAGCAGCTCATCGAACGATTACAGCTTTGTGCTGAAGATTTGAATACCATGGAAACCAAAATCGCGCATCGCATTGATGTTGCTTTCGCAAAAGCCGATTCCGCTCCGTTTCCTGATCCTTCTAGTGGCATGGACGGTATCTACGCAACGGTTTTGGGGCCGCAATTATGAGCATGATGAATGCCGCACAAGCCATCAATGAAGCCCTGCATATCGCCATGCAGCATGATCCTGCAGTCATCTGCTACGGTTTGGGTGTAGATGATCCCAAGGCAATTTTTGGCACGACCGCCGGCTTGCAACAACAATTCGGCACAGATCGCGTTTTTGACATGCCCACGGCGGAAAATGGCATGACGGGCATCGGCATTGGTGCTGCAATTGGTGGCCTGCGTCCAGTGATGTGCCATCAGCGGCTGGATTTTTTCCTGCTTGCCATGGATCAGCTCGTCAATAATGCCGCAAAATGGCACTACACCTTTGGTGCGGAGCATAAGGTGCCGTTAACCCTGCGCCTCATCATGGGTCGTGGCTGGGGTCAGGGTCCTACCCACTCGCAGAACCTTCAGGCTTGGTTTGCCCACGTTCCAGGCTTGAAGGTGGTCATGCCCTCCAGCGCAGCAGATGCCAAGGGCTTGCTCCTTTCCGCGATTTTTGATGATGATCCAGTCGTTTTTCTTGAGCACCGGTGGATACACCCTGCTACCGAAGATGTTCCCGTTGGTGACTACCGTGTACCGCTTGGCAAAGCACATACGCTGCAAGCGGGTGATGCCATCACCATCGTGGCCATGTCCTATCTGGTCGCGGAAGCCCGCCATGCTTGCCAGGCGCTGGCAGAGGTTGGCATTCATTGCGAATTGATCGATTTACGCAGTATCAAACCCTTGGATATGGCAACACTGGAAGCGTCCGTGGTCAAAACCGGCCGACTGCTGGTACTGGATAGCGGGGCTGCAACATGCTCTGTCGCCGGGGAAATCATTGCCCGTATCTGCATGACACACTGGTCAGCACTACGCTGCGCCCCTCGGCGGCTGACAGCGCCAGATTGCCCAGAGCCAACAAGCTATGGTCTGAGTCGAGCCTTCTACACGGAGGCTAAAGATATCATTACCAGCGTGGGAGAAATGCTGGGACTTGAGTCGCTGCCCCTTGAGGCCCTGCCACCACCACGACTTCATCATGACGTGCCCGGGGATTGGTTTACCGGCCCCTTCTGAACTGCACATAAAAGGAAACAGCATGAGCGATAACAAGCCTAAGGAAGGGATCAACCGGTTCGGTCAAAAAACCACCACCATGATTCCTGATGAAGCCCCCCTGGCACGCAACCCCGGCCATAAACTGCGCACATCCAATGTCATCGTCAATCGGAAAGCACTGGCAGAGCCAGAGGACTTGCTTGACAGTCGCCAACTAAGCCAAAGCAGTGGGCAGAAAATTGAGTTTTATAAGGAAGGCAGCCAGGTTGGTGTCATTCGGCTTGCCGACGAAGAGGAAACTGCCGTACCAAACCAGTTCACCGGGCCAAGTTATCGCAACAAGGCTGAACGATTCCGTTTCGATGGCCACAAGATGCTGCACCATCTGGATCGCGTCCTGGCCTGGCAAAATGGAGAGCGCTTTGCACCCATTCATATCGATATGGGTCTGACCAAGTTTTGTAATACTGCATGCATTTACTGCTATGCCGTAGTGCAAAACATGACCAAAGGTACAATGATCGGTCGAGAGGCACTGCTATCTTATATTCAGGACTGCGGCAAGCTGGGCGTACGCTCTATCGGGTTTATTGGCGATGGCGAACCGACCTTGAATCCTGCACTCTATGATGCGACGGTGCTTGCCAGTGAATTAGGCATTGATACCTCGATGGCCACCAACGGTCTGCAGCTGGATATGGATCGTGCCCATGACTTGCTAAAGAATATGAGCTGGATCCGTTTCAATCTATCCGCAGGGACGCGAGAGGGATTCCGCCGTGTACATCAATCCAGGGAAGAAAATTTTGATCTGCTGATTGAAAAAATACGTGCGCTGGTTCAGATCAAAAAAGAATATGGCTATAAGTGCACAATTGGTCTGCAAATGGTTTTGATACCTGAGTGTTTTGACGAAGTCATTCCTGAAGCAATGCTTGGCGCAGAGCTGGGTGTTGACTACTTTGTCATCAAGCACTGCTCTGACTCGGAATACAAAGAAATTGGCATCAACTACGATGAATATCTTTCCGTTACTGATGTATTGAAAAAGGCTGAAAGCCTTTCCACACCAGACTATGTGGTGCAGGCGAAGTGGAATAAAATCAATGCTGCCGGTGAATCTTCCTTGTATAAAAACGGATTCCGAAAATACGACGTCTGTCATGGCACCCCATTTTTACTACAGATATCCGGGAATGGAAAAATCTATCCCTGCGGCCCATTTTTCAACAAGGAAAGGTTTTACATCGGCGACCTGCACGAGCAATCCTTCTTTGATATCGTAATGGGTGACCGGTATTGGGCGGTGCATCAAGATGTAGCCGCATCAGTCGATGTCCATAAAGATTGTGCGATTGGCTGCCGTCAAGATTATGTCAACAAGTTCCTGTGGGATCTGAAAAACCCACCCGAGCACGTCAACTTTATCTGACGCTGACAATGCTGCCTCAATTTTAAACAAGTTATTGGACTAAAATGATCTCGATTATTATACCGGCATATAATTATGCTCGCTTTTTACCCAGCGCAATCAATAGCATCTTGCAACAAAACATCAACGATGTTGAGATTATTATCTGTGATGATTGCTCTACCGATGAAACACAATCCATTTCCGAGACATATGCGAATGCCGATTCCCGTATTACTTATGTAAGGAATGAAATAAACCTAGGTGCCACCGGCAATATCAATCAAGGCATAAAACGGGCAAGCGGCGACTATGTAGTGCTGCTTGGCGCAGACGATATGCTGGTGCCCAATAGTTTGCAAAAACTCAAAGATGTTTTAGACCAGCATCCGGAGTGTGGCTTTGTATTCGGTCGCTACACCATGCTCACCGAGGATGAGAGAAGCATCCCCTTGCAACATCCCGGCTGGTTGACACAGGACTACTTTGCCAGTCGCGATGAGTTACCCGAGCTGCTCAAGTTTGACTGCTACATCAATATTGGTGCCAGCATGTTCCGAAGAAACATACTGGGTAGCGAGGACTTTTTCGATACCAAGCTGTCTGCTTTTGACACAGAGCGCTTCTTCCGTGCCACAGACTGGGACAAGGTAATGAACCTGTCCCTGAAGGGAGTGCAAAGTGCTTTTATCAATAGTGAAATTTCCATCTTTAGACTACATAATCAGCAAGCTTCCTCCGGCGATCGCTATGGACGCTCTGGACTGGCATTTTTTGAACACTCCGTTTTACTGGAAAAATACTTTACTGCTGAAAATGTCGACCGACTTTTGCCGCATCTAGCCGATATTATTCGCTTATATCAGTCCAAATTTGAATTTTTTGTTCAAAATGCACTACCTGAATTTGAATATCGCAAATCTCTGGCCGAGCAGCGTGCCAATCAATTACTTTCTCACATTGAAAAAGTCATTTCCCAATCGGCACCGCAGACCAAACAACACTTTACCGAAACAGATATATCATCATCACTGCACGATCCCATCGACCCTAACCAGCCATTCTTTAGCATTATCCTGACGACTTATAATCGTCCTCATCTTGCAGTCAATGCCCTGCAAAGCATCGCCAGCCAAACCTACAAAAATTTCGAAATCATCATGGTCAATGATGGTGGACCTGCACAGGAAAATTTGCTTGAATGGCTATGCAAAGATCTGAATATTACGTATGTGCGTCAGCCGAATAGAGGCGTCGCAGCCGCACGAAATCTGGCATTGCGCTTGGCCCGTGGTCAATATGTCGTATATCTTGATGATGATGACCTGATGTACACGCACCATCTGGCACGCTTGCATCACGAGGCTTGTCGCAATCCTGGCGCTTTGGTGTTTGGCAATGCACACTTTATTACCGAGCAGGTCAATTTCGGTCTGCGCGAGGATCAGCGTAAATCGATGATGGCTTGCAAGAAATTTGATTTCAACAGACTGCAAATTACCAACTATATCCCGATCAATGCACTGGCTCATCCCTTGCTGGCTATTGAAAAGGTGGGGGGATTTGATGAAAGTCTGGCTTCACATGAAGATTGGGATTTACTGATACGCCTTTCGCGTACGATTCCATTTGTTCATTTCAATGATACAACGGTACAGGTAAGACGCAGACTAGGAAATGGGCAGGAATATGATTCCCGAACCGTGCAGGCCTGGCAGAACATGAAGCATGATTTTGAAATCATCTACGGCAGATATAGCGATATGGGAATACAAGAAGTGATCGATGCGCGCCGTAAAGTTTTAGCTGCGGATCATCCAACCGCTGCCGGACTGAATTTCAACTGACACAGCATTTCAGACCAAGCCCACAGCGGTAAGCCATATTGCCCGCAGGCAATATGCAGTTACCGCTGTGGCGGTAGGCAATACAACCTTACTCTCTGTTTATGCAAAGAGAGTGTAGAACTGCAGTGACATCATTCATGCCCGCTTCCGCGGTGGCAGGATCAAAATCGACTGTGGCCGTCCCGCCCTTCCCGGCGGCCCAGTTCACCACCAGGCACAGGTGGGCATAGGGCAGGTTCATTTCACGGGCCAGGCAGGCTTCGGGCATGCCGGTCATGCCGACTATATCGGCACCATCCCGCTCCAGCCTGAGGATTTCTGCTGCGGTTTCCAGCCGTGGCCCCTGGGTGCAGGCATAAATGCCCTGATTGAGCGCCGGCTTGCCGCTGGCCTTGACCGCCTCGATCAGCTTGCTGCGCAGGCCATCGTCGTAGGGATTGCTGAAATCGACATGCACCACCGGCCGCTCCGGGCCATCAAAAAAGGTGTGCTTGCGACCCCAGCTGTAATCGATGATGTTGTCCGGCACCACCAGCATGCCCGGTCCCATGTCGGCGCGGATGCCGCCGACCGAGCCGATGGAGAGGATGCCCTTGACGCCCTGGTTGTGCAGCGCCCAGATATTGGCACGGTAATTGATTTCATGCGGTGCCAGCGAGTGGCCATGGCCGTGGCGGGCAATGAACACCACGTTTTGCTGACCGATGCGGCCAAAAGTCAGCGCGCAGGATGGATCACCGTAAGGCGTTCTTACCACCTGGCGATGGGTCACTTCCAGAATCGGCAGCTTGGCCAGGCCGCTGCCTCCGATAATGGCCAACATAATCGTTCCCCTTGTTATGGCATGGCGTGGATGCAAGTGCCATGCAGCTTGGTTTTGTCGGCATTATGGCTTAAATCGGCTGAGGGGATAAATTGCTTTATCCCGTCTGGCAGTCGATTTGCATGGAAAAAACGGGCGGCAAAGCGTGGCGGCGATCCACGGTGCCAGATCACGCCGTGCCAAGGCTTCAGCTTTGTCCGCGCCACAGCAGCCAGCCGGCCACCACGGCCATCAGCAGCGCAATGGCCTTGCCCACCCAGGCCGTCCAGTGCTGGCCGGTTTCCAGACAGGCTTCTGCCGGATTGGCCGGGTTGTAATACACCCTCACCTGCGCCCCTGCCGGATAGCGTGCCAGGATGGCGGCCACTTCCTGCTGGCTGCGGCTGTAACCGGGATTGGGGAAGCGGCGGTTGCCGGATTGATAGGTCTGACCCTGCACCTGATATTGATAACGCAGCTGCGGGAAATATTCCCAGGTATTGTCGCGATCACCCCCGGCATTGACCTGGCGCTGCTCCAGCCGGCTTTCCAGCACGGTGCCGACGGCACTGGGCCAGCTGCTCGAAGCATCCCCCTTGGCCCCCAGCCACCACAGATAGCCGAAGGCGGCCAGTCCGGCCAGCAGCATCACGCTTTGCAGCAGCTTTTCAACCATGCGATACCACCCGGTGACTGCGCCCCAGCCGCCAGCGTTGCAGCAGGCGGTCGAACAGGGCCCAGCCAAACAGGGTGCTGAGCGCCGCCAGAATGAACTGCCCGCTGCCTATGCTGCTGTCACCGGCGCGAATCAGCACGGCGCGGGTTGGCTGTTGCGGGTTGTAATACACCACCACCGCCTTGCCGGCGGGAAAGCGGCGGGTGATGTCTTCGGCGCTGCTGTGGTCACCGGGCAGGCCGGCGGCCACTGCGTATAGCTGATCGCCGTGGTACAGCTCGCCGTTTACCGTGTACAGGTATTGCACATAAGGTTCCCAGTGGATCTGGTCGGGGTGCTCGGGCGGGCTGCTGACCAGGATGCGGCTGGACTCGACATGACCGGGGGCCGGCTGCCAGTGACTGACACTGCGTGCCGGATCCAGCAGCAGGTACACCAGCCCGGACAGGCTGAGCAGGAAGGCCAGCATCAGGATGGATGTCTGCAGACGGGGGGATAGAGGCATGATGATGGATGGTTCAGACGGCGATGCCGGGGCTTTCGAACCAGGTGGCCAGAATGGCCTGGGCCGCCACCTGGTCCAGCGCCGGTTTCTGTTTGCGGCCGCGCACGCCGGCCTCTTCCAGCATGGACTCGGCGATCACCGAAGTCAGTCGCTCGTCCACCAGCCATACCGGCAGGCCGAAGCGGCCCTTGAGCCGATTGGCAAAACGGCGTGCCAGCTGCGTCATCTGGTGCTCGGTGTCGTCCTGATGCATGGGCAGGCCCACCACCAGTTGCGATGGCCGCCATTCGTCGATCAGCTTGCCGATGGCAGCGAAGCGGGCGTCGGTGAGTTCGGTATCGATGGTGAGCAGCGGATGGGCAATGCCCAGCATGGTTTCACCCATGGCCACGCCGATGCGCCGTTCGCCAAAGTCAAAAGCCAGTACGGTTCCCTCAGGCATGGCCGACATCTCCCGACAGCAAGGAGGGATCAAATCCCAGCAGGGACATGGCGGCGTCGTAGCGCAGCTCTGCCGGCAGCTCGAACAGGATGGAAGGCTCGGCCTTGACGGTCAGCCAGCTGTTGTCGCTGATTTCCTGCTCCAGCTGTCCGGCGGTCCAGCCGGCATAGCCCAGGGTGATCAGCATGCGTTCCGGTGCCCGGCCTTCGGAAACGGCAATCAGCACGTCCTTGGAGGTGGTCAGCGCCAAGCCCTCCTTGACCTGCAGGCTGGACTGCCAATGGCCAGCCGGCGCATGCAGCACAAAGCCGCGGTCGGGCTGTACCGGCCCACCGAAGTACACCGACTCGCCACGCAGCGGATCGGTCTCCAGCGGCAGGTCGATCTGCTCGAACAGCTGCGCCATGGCAATGCCGGATGGCTTGTTGACAATCAGGCCCATGGCGCCGTGTTCGCCGTGTTCGCACAGGTAAACCAGCGAACGGGCAAACAGGGGATCAGCCATATTGGGCATGGCAATCAGAAAGTGATCGGTCAGCGATAACGGTTCCATGCGGGCATTATGGCACAACAAAGTTGGCAACAGCGCTTGCAAGCATTGCCGCAGATTGACGCTTGATCTGCAGCAAATCCGACCAAATGGCGCCACCCTGATAAAATGCCGCGATTGCTTCATCCACCCTGCGAGGACGCCTTGCGCCTGACCCACGTCAAACTCTCCGGTTTCAAGTCATTTGTCGATCCCACCAGCATTCCGGTCCCCGGCCAGCTGGTAGCGGTGATCGGCCCCAATGGCTGCGGCAAATCCAATGTGATCGACGCGGTACGCTGGGTGCTGGGCGAATCCAGTGCCAAACAGCTGCGCGGCGAATCGATGCAGGACGTGATTTTCAACGGCTCCTCCACCCGCAAGCCGGTCAGCCGTGCCTCGGTGGAACTGGTGTTCGACAATGGCGACGGCCAGCTCACCGGGCCGTGGGGACAGTACGCCGAAGTGGCCATCAAGCGCGTGCTCACCCGCCAGGGCGAATCCAGCTACTACATCAACAACCAGCAAGTACGCCGCCGCGACATCACCGACCTGTTCCTCGGCACGGGTGTGGGCGCGCGTGGCTATGCGGTGATCGAACAGGGCATGATCTCGCGCATCATCGAAGCCCGCCCGGAGGAGCTGCGCGCCTATCTGGAAGAAGCCGCCGGCGTGTCCAAATACAAGGAACGCCGCCGCGAAACCGAACACCGCATTGCCGACACCCGCGCCAACCTGGAACGCATCGAAGACCTGCGCCAGGAGCTGGAACGCCAGGTGGAACGGCTGAGCGAGCAGGCCGAAGTGGCCGCCCAGTACCACGACCTGCGCGGCACCCTCACCCACAAGCAAAACCTGCTGGCACTGGCACGGCGTGAAGAAGCCAGCCGCAACGAAGCCCACGCCCGCGCCGAGCTGTCGCGCATCGAAACCGAAGAAGCCGCCATGGAAGCGGCGCTCACCCATCTGGATAGCGAACTGGAAACCGTGCGCGAAAGCCACTACGCGGTGAGCGATGCGGTGCACGAAGCCCAGCAGCGGCTGTTCGAAGCCAATGCCGCGCTGGCCCGGCTGGAAGAACAACTACGCCACCGCCAGCAAAACCAGGTCAGGGTAGAGCGCGAACTGGCTGCCGCCCGCAGCGAGCGCCAGCAATTGGCCGAAAGCCGCCGCCAGGCCGCCATGGAGCTGGACGACTGGCTGCCACGGCGCGAAGAAGCGCAGATGCGGCTGGAAGAGGCGCAGATGGCGCTGGAAGACGGTGCCGACCTGCTGCCCATGGCCGAAGCCGCATTCCGTACGCGCGACCAGCAACAAGCCCAGCTGCTGGCGCAGCAGGCCAACCTCACCCGCGAGCGCGACCTGGCGCGGCAAAAGGCCGAACACCAGCGCCGCGCACTGGAGCAACTGGCCAGCCGCGAACAAGCACTGCAGCGTGAACTGACCGAACTCAATCTCCCCGACCACGCCCAGCAGGCGGCCGCACAAGCCGAAGTGGAGCGGGCACGCTCGGCGCTGGACGCGGTACGCGCACGGGTGGTGGCCGATGAGGCCAAGCTGGCTGACCTGGCGTCGGAACGGGAAAAACTGGACGAACAACTGGCCAGCCAGCGCGCCGAACTGGCGCGGGCCGAAGCCGAAGTGGCCGCCCTCACCGCCGTACTGGAACGCGAGGCCGCTGGCGAAAAGCTGGCCGACTGGCTGGAACAACAGGGCCTGAGCCATAGCCCGCAGCTGTGGCAGTCGGTGCAGATCGATCCGCACTGGCAAGGCGCACTGGAAGCCGTACTGGGCGAACGGCTGACTGCACGTGCCGCCCATTGCACAGCACAACCGCCGGCGCTGCTGACCGTGGTGGATGGCCAACAGCCCGCAGCCAGCGCCAGGCAGCCCTGGCCGCGCCTGCTGGAGCAGATCAGCGCCAGCGCCCCATTCGACGCGGCACTGGCCGACTGGCTGGACGGCGTGTATCTGGCCGATGACCTGGAGCAGGCCATCGCCCGCCGCGGGCAACTGCAGGCCGGCCAGTGCCTGCTTACCCCGCAAGGCCACCGGGTCAGTGCCAGCAGCATCAGCTTTCACAGTGAGGCCAGCGGTGCCGGCGTCATGCTGCGCAAGCAGCAACTGGAAGCCGCCCACCGCCGCCAGCAGCAATTGGCACCGGACATCGACACACTGCAAAAACGCCGTGAATCATTGCAAAGCATGAACGGCATGCTGGCCGAAGCCGTCAGGGCACAAAAAGGCTCGCTCACCCGGCTGGAAGCCGAGCTCAATGCGGTGACACTGGAACACGTCAAGCTGGACCAGGCGGCCCGCCAGGGAGCGGCGCGCCTGTCCTTTATCGAGGCCGAACGCCTGCGCATCCGCCAGGAACAACAGCAGGCCGCGCTGGAAATCGAAGAAGGCGAGCTGCTGAGCGAAGAGTCGGCCATGACGCTGGAAGAGCTGACCGTGCAGCTGGAAGAAGTGCGGCTGGAGCGGCTGAATGCCGAAACCGGCCTGCAACTGGCCCGCAACAAGACCCGCGATGCCGAACGCCAGCTGCATGAAATCCGCCTGGAACTCAACACCGCCGAACAGAAAGCCGGCGAACTGGCGCGCCGCGCCCGCGAGCTGGACGAACGCGACCAGCAGCTGGCCGAGCGGCTGGAAGCACTGGCCGAAGAAGCCGAAACCGTCGACGACACCGTACCGGAAGAGGCCATGCAACAGGCGCTGGAACGGCGCGAACAGCACGAAGCCGCACTGGCCGCCACCCGCGACCGCCTGAACTGCCTGACCGAACAGCTGCGCCAGCTCACCCAGCGTCAGCACGAGGTCAATGCCGCCCTGCCAGCCCTGCGCGAGGGGCGTTCCGACTGGTTGCTCAAGCATCAGGAAGCGCGGCTGGCGATGGAGCGCTTTGCCGAGGAACTGAAAGAAGCCCAGGCCGACGAGGCCGCGCTGCTGGCCGACCTCACCGATGCCATCAAGCCCAATGCGCTGGCGGCGGAAATCGCCCGCCTGGCGCGCGCGCTGGAAGGGCTGGGGGCGGTCAATCTGGCCGCACTGGAAGAACTGGAAGAAGCGCGCAAGCGTGGTGAATATCTGGGCAGCCAGGCCGAAGACCTGAATCAGGCCATGGCCACGCTGGAAGAAGCCATCCAGAAGATAGATGGCGAAACGCGCCAGATGCTGCAAAGCACCTATGAAGCGGTCAATGGCAAGATGCGCGAGTTTTTCCCCACCCTGTTCGGTGGCGGCCGCGCCGAACTGGTGCTGACCGGCGAAGACCTGCTCGACTCCGGCATGCAGATCATCGCCCAGCCGCCGGGCAAGAAAAACAGCACCATCCACCTGCTGTCCGGTGGCGAAAAGGCGCTGACCGCCATGAGCCTGGTGTTTTCGCTGTTTTCGCTCAATCCGGCGCCGTTCTGTCTGCTCGATGAAGTGGATGCGCCACTGGACGATGCCAACACCAGCCGCTTCTGCGATCTGGTCAAGCAAATGTCCGAACGTACCCAGTTCCTCTATATTTCGCACAACCGCCTCACCATGGAAATGGCCGAGCAACTGGTGGGCGTGACCATGCAGGAACAGGGGGTCAGCCGCATCGTGGCGGTGGATATTGTCGAGGCGCTGAAGATGCGCGAAATTGCATGACGCATCTACGCAAGTTTCAGCATGGCGCAGTTGATGCATCGCAATCTATGCTCTGACCGTGGCGCTCATACTGCGCGACTTGCGTTGCCATGACGCGCATTCTGACTTCTTCGAGACCTCGGGCATGACGGTAAGCATCAAGCGCTGGGAGCCGGAAAACATCATTTTCTGGCTGACCCGCGGCCGCAGGATTGCCAACCGCAATCTGCTCCTTTCCACCCTCGCCCTGCATCTGAACTTTAATGTCTGGATGATGTGGAGCATCGTGGTCAGCCATTTGCCGGCCATCGGCTTTGCCATGACAGGCCAGCAGCAGTTTCTGCTGGTCTCCATCCCGCCGCTGGTGGGCGGCATCATGCGGCTGTTTTACGCCTGCATCTGGAGCTGGGTGGGCGGTGGCACCTGGCTGGGCATTTCCACGCTATTCCTGCTGATCCCGGCCCTGGGCGTGGGCTGGCTGGTACAGGACATCAGCGCGCCCTTCCCCCTGCTGTTGCTGGTGGCTGCCTGCTGCGGCATTGGCGGCGCGGCGTCGTCGTCACACTTGTCCAATACCAGCTTTTTCTTTCCCAAATCAGCCAAGGGTTTTGCCATGGGGCTGAATGCCGGCATGGGCAATCTGGGCGTGTCCGTGGTGCAGATCGTGGTGCCGCTGGTCATCGCCGTTCCGCTGTTTGGCAGCCTGGGCGGCGCACCGCAAATCTGGGGCCGTGGTGCACAGGTGCATCCCATCTGGCTGCAGAATGCCGGCTATGTCTGGATCATCCCCATCCTGCTGATTACCACCCTCTGCCTGCTGTATGCACACGACCTGCCCAAGCTGCGGCTGACCCTGCACGACCAGTGGCTGATGATGAAGGAGCGCCACACCTGGTATATCTGCCTTTTGTATCTGAGCAGCTACGGCACCTTCATCGGCTTTTCCGCCGCCTTTCCACTATTGGCCCACGCGCTGTTTCCCCTGGTGGATGCCACACCCTACCTGTTTCTGGGGCCGCTGATCTGCGCGCTGGCGCGGCCCATTGGCGGCTGGTGCGGTGACCGCATCGGCGGCGGCATCACCACGCTGGTCTGCAATGCGCTGATGGTGGTCGGCACCCTGCTCATCCTGGCCAGCCTGCCCGGCGAGCTGGATGGTGGCAGCTTCAGCCTGTTCCTGTGCGCGTTTTTGCTGATGTTCTTTGCGGCCGGCGTGGGCAATGGCTCGTCCTACCAGCTGTCACCCAAGGTTTTCCTGCTCGAGGCCGGCCGGCAGGCCAAGGCCAGCGGCGAGACCATTGCCGCGGCCTACGCCCGTGGCGGGCGGCGCGGCGTGGCGGCGATGAGCATCAGCTCGGTCACGGCCACGCTGGGCGGCTTCTTCATCCCCAAGGCCTTTGGCAGCGCACTGGACTGGTTCGCCAGCTTCGTGCCCGCCTTCATGCTGTTCCTGGTTTTTTATCTGGTGTCGATGGCGGTGGCCTGGTGGCAGTACGCCCGCCCGAGCGCCAGCATGCGCTGCTGAGTCCCGGCATGCCACGATTGCCCTCCCCGTCCCTGTCCACCGCCCTGCTGCTGTCGCTGCTGCTGCATGCCGCGCTGCTGGGCTATGGCCACGCGCGGTGGCCGGCAGCACCCGCGGCTGCGCCGGCGGCAGGCGGCCTGCAGTTACAGTTACAAAGGATGCCTGCGCAGCTGCCGCAGACGCACAGCAGCCGCCCGCCATCCAGGCATGTGCCGACAGCCACGCAGCCCGTACTCACTACCCCGCCCACAGCGACACCCGCCCCACGCCTGGCGGCGAACCGCCAGACACAGCAGATCATGGCCGGCCCGCCACCCGCCACGCCGCCCGCAAGCCAGTCCGGTGATACTCCAGCCGCCGGCACGCCGGGCAAAGCCGCCAATACGCCGGCGGCCAGCGACGCAGAAAATCATCCCGCGCTATATCGCACCGCCTACCTGCACAACCCGGAGCCACCCTATCCGGAGCGCTCGCGTGAACTGGGCGAGCAGGGCCGGGTCCTGCTGCGGGTGCTGGTCAGCCCGGAAGGCCGCGCCAGCCAGATCGACATCGTCGACAGCAGCCACTCGCGCCGACTGGACGAGGCGGCCCGCGCCGCCGTTGCCGACTGGCGCTTTGTACCGGCCCGCCAGGATGGCACGGCCATTGCCTCGCATATTCTGGTGCCGATCAGCTTCAGCCTGCAGTCGCGCTGAGCACCCCACACAATGAAAAAAGCCCGCATGGGCGGGCTCAAATCATTGACAACCTCCTCTCGCTTTCTGGAAAGAAAGCGAGGTTCCCTTCTTCAATTGACAAGGCAAGGGCGGGTGGAAAGGGGAATAGAGGGGAAGGCTGCGGAATCGATAACTTAGCAGAAAGGCCCGGCTTTGCCGGGTCCAGTACAATCGCAGCAAATAACCTTGTCAGCAGCCGAAAGCCCGCCTAGGCGGGCTTTTGCTGGCTACAGCAACCGTTGGCTTACTGCGCCTTGACGGCTTCGATGGTCACTTTCAGGGTGACATCATCGGCAATCGCCGGCAGGAAGGTCTTCATGCCGAAATCGCTGCGCTTGATGGTGGTTTCGGCATTGGCGCCATAGGTTTCCTGGCCGCTCATCGGGTTCTTGCCGCCACCGAAGTTGGTCACGGTCAGGGTCACCGGCTTGGTCACGCCCAGAATGGTCAGGTTGCCGTTGACGGCAGCCAGCTTGTCACCGGCAAACTTCAGGTCGGTCGACTTGAAGGTGATGGTGGGGAACTGGGCCACATTGAAGAAATCCTTGCTCTTCAGGTGGGTGTCGCGTGCCGCCAGGTAGGTTTGCAGCGAGTTGGTATCGATGGTGATGTCAACCGCACCCTTCTTGGCTTCGGTATCCAGCACCACATTGCCGGCAGTCTTGGTGAATACGCCGGTCTGCACCGAGAAACCAAGGTGACGCACTTCGTATTGGGCCACGGTGTGGGTCGGGTCCACGCTATAGCTCACCGGGGCGGCCAGGGCGGCGCCTGCAAAGGCCGAAAAGGCAACAGCGAACAGGGCTTTCTTCATCATGACTTAACTCTCCTGAGTGTTATTTGCCGGCCGGAATGGCCACTTTGAACTTGATCTGCACTTCATCGGCCACGGTGCCGGTATCGGCCCAGTCGCCTTCACCAATCTTGTAAGCCAGCCGCGATACCGGCAGCACGCCTTCCACCACGGTGAGCGCACCTTCCTGACGGGCAGTGAAGGGCGCCGTCACATCACGGGTATTGCCCTTGATGGTCAGCTTGCCCGCCACCTGCAATTTGCCACCGCCCAGGTTCTTGATGCTGCTGCTGACAAAACGGGCCGACGGGAATTTCGCTACATTGAACCAGTCGGCTTTTTTCGCCTCGCCCACCGCTTCGGCCGTCGGCAGGCTGATGCTGGCGGTGTCGATGCTGATGTCGGCCTTGCCGGCTTCCGGTTTCTTCAGGTCCAGCAGCACGGTGCCGCTGAATTTCTTGAAACTGCCGGTCACCGGCACATTCAGCTGCTTCATGGTGAAATTGATCTGGCTCTTGCCTGTGTCCAGCGGCGCGGCCTGCAACAGCGGGGCGACCAGCAGCAATGCCGCAGGAATCAGTCTCAGTTGTTTCATGCTCGTTCTCACTTCAGCTAAGGGTTTAGTTGCGTGGGCCACGCAGGCTCATGCGGTACAGCATGCCGTCCTTGTCGATGACATGGTGCTTGATGGCGGCCAGCACATGGCCGGCCACACAGGCGGCCATGATCCAGTTCAGGGTTTCATGCACGGTTTTCAGGGTGGCGGCCAGCTGCTCGTCCTGCGCCACCAGGTCCGGCAGCTGTACCAGCTTGAACAGCACCACCGGGAAACCATAGGCCGAGCTCATCAGCCAGCCAGTCAGCGGCACGGCGAACATCAGCAGGTAGAGTGCCAGATGGCCACCATGCGCCAGCAGGCGCTCCGCAGCACTCATGTGGGCCGGCAAGGCCGGCGGGCGCTTCAGCAGGCGCACCAGCAAGCGCACGACCACCAGCGCCAGGATGGTGATGCCCGCCCACTTGTGCCAGGCGATGTATTTGAATTTGGCCGGCGACAAGGGCAGGCCGGACACCAGCAGGCCGGCAATAAAGGTCGCGATGATCAGCCCGGCGATCAGCCAGTGCAACGCGATGGCGGGTGAGGAATAGCGCTCACTCGATTTCATGTTTTTTTTGCTCCAGTACCTGGTTAAATGCTGTGCGCAGCTGGGAAAGCCGACGGCACAATTCCTCCATGTCGGCGGGTTCCAGCAGGTCGAAGGCGGTTTTCATATAGGCAATGTGTGCCGGAAACACCTGCTGGAACAAGGCTTCGCCCTGCGGGGTCAGGGCCACCATGACGCTGCGACGGTCCTGCTCCTGCGCACAGCGGCTGACCACGCCCTTTTCAATCAGACGGTCGATCACCCCGGTCAGTGTGCCCTTGGTGATCAGTGTTTTTTCCGACAATTCCTTGCAGCTCATGCCGGGCGTATTGCCCAGTGTCGCCACCACATCGAATTGTGGCGGCGTGAGATCCATCTGGCGGATATGAAAAGCCGACAATTGTTCAAATGCCTGGAATGTCCGCGCAAGTTCCCGAATGACCGACAGAGACGGCTCCTTTTTTGCATGACTCATAGCGTCATCAACCTTTTGTTCGAATCAGTATAGTTCAAACTAGAACTATACTGCAATTAATGGACTAGAAAAATCCACATCTTTGACAGACAGAACCGTTGCAGTATTCCGACAAATCAAGACAAAGAGCAGTGGACCACAACAAACGACAATAATTCCTAACGCCTTTTACCCGGCAAGGTTTGGCGCTATTCTGATCAATATCAACCATCACGGCAGCCCCCCGTGCTGACTTAACCTGGTCGCTCTATCATGACTATCCTGCAGGACCGCTTTGGACGCAGCATTGAATATCTCCGCCTGTCGGTAACGGATCGTTGCGACTTGCGCTGCAGCTACTGCATTCCCAAAGGCTTCAAGGACTTTGAAGAACCGGAAAACTGGCTCACCTTCGACGAAATCGAACGCGTGGTGGCGGCATTTGTCAGCCTGGGGACACGCCGGGTCCGGCTGACTGGCGGTGAACCCTTGCTACGGCGCGACCTGCCGTTGCTGGCCGGTCGCCTGGCAGCCCTGCCCGGCCTGCAAGACCTGTCGCTCACCACCAATGCCACCCAGCTGGCGCGCCATGCCGACGCGCTGTCCCGTGCCGGTGTCAAACGTGTCAATGTCAGTCTGGATTCGCTGCGGCGCGAATGCGTCAACGCCATCACCGGCCGTGACAGCCTGCCGCAGGTCATGGCGGGCCTGGAGGCCGCGCGCGCCGCGGGCCTGTCACCCATCAAGATCAATATGGTGGCCATGAAGGACGTCAACGAGGCAGACATCGAAACCATGGTGGGCTTCTGCATTGCCAACGGTTTTGTGCTGCGGCTGATCGAAGCCATGCCGATGGGCGACAGCGGCCGCAATACTGCCTATCTCGATTTGCAGCCGGTACTGGAACAATTGCGGCTGCGTTTTGGTCTGTTGCCACAGAACAGTGAAATGGGCGGCGGGCCGGCTCGTTACTGGCGCAGCGCTGACGGGGCATTCACGCTGGGGGTGATCACCCCCATTTCCCAGCATTTTTGCGCCACCTGCAACCGCGTCCGCCTGTCGGTGGATGGCACGCTGTACATGTGCCTGGGGCAGGAGGAAAGTTTCGAACTGCGGCCCCTGCTGCGTAGCGGCATCAGCGATCAAGGCTTGCTGGATGCCATCCGCCAGGCCATCGAGCTCAAGCCGGAACGGCACGAATTTCGCGAAAATCCGGGCAAACTCATCCGCATCATGTCGATGACCGGCGGTTAATGCGCCCAAAAGCAGCTAGTTTGCACCGGCCATAGCCTGCAACAGCCCGCTTTCGTTATACTATTGGCAAATTATTCGCCTTAACGCGGACGGCCTAATGAGCGAATTGCAGATTGGTGTACTGATATTGGGCGTGGCAGTCATCGCCCTGGTGTTCGGATTCAATGTTTTTCAAGAGTGGCGCTTTCGCAAGAAAACCAGCCAGGCTTTCGCGCGCCCTCATGACGACGTCCTGCTGAACGTCCCCAAAAACAATGTCCGAGATGGCGTACGGGCCGACCGCATGGAACCGGTGCTGGTCGACAGCGCGCACGTGCCGGCCGGTTACGACGACGAACCGTTCGAGCCGGAAATCCCGGAAGACACCACCCTGACCTTGCCGCCGGCGGTGGAACGTCCGGCGCCGATACCGGAACCGATGCCGCAGCGCGAAGACGACGAGTCCGGCCAGTTTGAATCAGCCGACCATCAGGCGCTGGTGGCCGCCCTGCTCGACCCCTCGCTCGACTTCATCGCCGAAGTCGTCTTCCACGAGCCGCACGAACTGGCCGCCATGCCGCGCTTCAATGTCGGCAAACGCACCCACATCATCGGCCGCACCGAAAAAGGCTTGTGGAAACCAGCCGAAGCCGTGCCGGGCACCCGCTACAAGCAAATCAACATCGGCATGCAGATGGTGGATCGCAGCGGCGCGGTCACCGAACCGGAACTGGCGGGCTTTTGCCAGCAGGTATCGCGCTTCGCCGAAGAACACGATGCTGCGGTCAGCTTTCCGCAACGCCAGCAAAAACTGGTGGCTGCACGCGAACTGGATCGTTTCTGCGCCGATGTCGACGTGCTGATCGGCATCAATGTGGTGCCGCGCGCAGCCGTGGAAGGCAGCCGCCTGCGCAGCTTTGTCGAGGCCGGCGGCCTGCAGCTGGAGCCGGATGGCGCTTTCCATTACCTGGCGGATTCCGGCAACACCCTGTATTCGCTGATGGCAGCCGACCAGATGCCGTTTACCTTCCACACCCTGCTGGACAAGTCCTTCCCGGCGCTGACGCTGCTGTTTGATGTGCCGCGCGTGGCCGGTGGCGTCGAGGTATTCGACCGCGCCGTGCTGTTTGCCAAGCAGCTGGCTGCCGAATTCGACGCACAACTGGTGGATGACAACCGCCGTGTCTTGTCCGACGTCGGGCTGTCGCGCATCCGCGACCAGCTGGTCCATATTTACAGCAGCATGGACGACCGCGGCATTGCACCGGGCAGTGTCGCCGCACTCAGGCTGTTCGCCTGACACCACTGCGCGCAGGCCGGCACATGCCGGCCTTTTTCCGTTTTGAGACTATCCGATGACCACCAACGACCTTGCCGCCCGCGCCCATGCCCTGCGCCAGCAGCTGACCCGCTATGGCCATGAATACTATGTGCTGGATGCCCCCAGCGTGCCGGATGCCGAGTACGACCGCCTGTTCCGCGAACTGCAAACCCTGGAACAACAGCATCCGCAACTGAAAACCGCCGACTCCCCCACTCTGCGCGTGGGCGGCATGCCCTTGCCGGAGTTCAGCCAGATCACCCACAGCGTCCCCATGCTGTCGCTGGGTAATGCCTTTTCCGACATGCAGCAGGACGATTTTGCCCGGCGCCACGCCGAACTGCTGCAATTTGACGAGCGCATCCGGCGCGAGCTGGCCGAATCGCCCATCCGCTATGCCACCGAACCCAAGTTTGATGGTCTGGCCATCAGCCTGCTTTACCGCGATGGCGTGCTGGTACAGGCGGCCACCCGTGGCGATGGCATCACCGGGGAAAACGTCACGGAGAACATCCGTACCATTCATGCCATTCCGCTCAAGCTGGAACTGGCGCACCCGCCCACCTTGCTGGAAGTGCGTGGCGAAGTGCTGATGCTCAAGCGCGATTTCGAACGGCTGAATGCCGAGCAACTGGCCCGTGGCGACAAAACCTTTGCCAACCCGCGCAATGCAGCGGCAGGCAGTCTGCGCCAGCTGGATTCCCGCATCACCGCACAACGGCGGCTATCCTTCTTCGCCTATGCCATCGCCCAGGTGGAAGGTGCCGACTGGCCGCTCAGCCATGCCGGCGAAATGGACTGGCTGCAACAACTGGGCTTCCCCGTGGTAGCCCAAGACCTGCGTCCGGTGGTGGAAGGTGCTGCCGGTCTGGCCGCCTATTACGAAAGCGTGCTGCAACGTCGCGCCACCCTGCCCTTTGAAATTGACGGTGTGGTGTACAAGGTGGACAGCCGCGCCCAACAAGAAGAACTGGGCTTTGTCTCGCGCGCACCGCGCTGGGCCATCGCCCACAAATTCCCTGCCGAGGAAGCGCTGACCCTGGTGGAAGCCATCGAAGAGCAAGTGGGTCGCACCGGCGCCATCACCCCGGTGGCACGCTTGCAGCCGGTATTTGTGGGCGGTGTAACCGTCACCAATGCCACCTTGCACAATGAAGACGAAGTGCTGCGCAAGGATGTGCGCGTGGGCGACACCGTGATCGTGCGTCGCGCCGGCGATGTGATTCCGGAAGTGGTCTCCGTGGTGCTGGAGCGCCGCCCCATGCGCCCGGCGGCTGGCGGTGATTTGTTCAGCCAGGGCGAGGAAGCACAATATCCTCCCTATCGCCTGCCCAGCCACTGCCCGGTGTGTGGCAGCCATGTGGTACGCGAAGCAGGCGAAGCCATCGCACGCTGTTCGGGCGGACTGAGCTGCAAGGCACAGCGCAGTCAGGCCATCCAGCACTTTGCCGGCCGCCGCATGATGGACATCGACGGCCTGGGTGAACGCTATATCGACAAGCTGGTGGAATACGGCTATGTCCATGGCGTGGCCGATCTGTACCGCCTGACACTGGACGATCTGCTACAGATGAAACGCCGCGCCGATGAAGACGAAGGCGTGACGCCGGAAACCGTCAAGGCGGGCAAGGTGGCCAGCAAATGGGCAGAAAACCTGTTGCAGGCCATCGCCGCCAGCCGCCAGCCCGCATTGGCACGCCTGCTGTTTGCGCTGGGCATACGCCATGTCGGCGAATCCACCGCCAAGACGCTGGCCGACTGGCTGGGCTCGCTGGCGCTGATCCGTCGCGCACCGGCAGCCTTGTTTGCCGCCCTGCCGGATATTGGCGGCGTGGTGGCGCAATCGCTGGCAGATTTCTTTGCCGAAGCCAACAACGAAGCCGCGCTGGACGCCCTGCTGCACTATGTTGCCCCGGCCGACGAGCATCCGCCTTCAGCCAAGCTGGGCGAACAACTGGACACGGCCGTCCTGCTGGCCCGGCTGGCGATTCCACGGCTGACCGAGGTGCGCAGCCAACAGCTGGCCACGCAAATCAGCGGGCTGGAGCAGCTGGCGCGCATGGAGCGTCGCCAGTTGCTATTGCTGCAGTTGCCGGCAGAGGTCGTCAATGCGCTGGCCGACTGGCTGGACGAGGCCGCAAATCGTCAGGCCCTGCAACAGCTGGCAGCGTTGCGCACGGAAATCCTCAGCAGCCTGCCGCAAGATACGCTAACAGCTCACCCACTGTTTGACGGCAAAACCTTTGTGCTCACCGGCACCCTGCCCACGCTGTCACGCGATGCGGCCAAGGCGCTGATTGAGGCGGCGGGTGGCAAGGTGGCCGGCAGCGTATCGAAAAAGACGCATTTCGTGGTGGCCGGTGCCGATGCCGGCAGCAAGCTGGCCAAGGCCCAGGAACTGGGCGTGGCCATTCTGGATGAAGCCAGCTTGCAAGCCATGTTGCAGCAAACCGCAGACTGAAAGGGACATCATGCGCGAAACGGCATTCGAGCGCGGTAACCGCCTGGCGGCAGCCGATCAGCAAGAGCAGGCCATTGCCGCCTTCAGTGAATGCCTGCGCCACAATGCCCAGGACTGGCAGGCTCTGTTCAACCGCGGCACGGCGCAGATGCGGCTGAAGCACTATCCGCTGGCGCTGGAAGACTATCTGGCGGCAGCGGCACTCAAGCCCACGTCCACTAATATCAAATGCAATCTGGCCGTGCTGCTCAAGGAGCTGGGTGAGCTGACCCTGGCGGAAAACCTGTTGCTCGAAGTACTACAGGCGGAACCTGAGCATGTCGATGCCTGGAGCAATCTGGGGGTGGTGTTGCAATATGCCCTGCGTTATGACGATGCGGTGATCTGCCACCAGAATGCGCTGCAACTGGCAGGTGCCAGTGCCGGGCGCCTGAACAATCTGGGCAATGCACTGACCTGCGCCTTGCGACTGGACGAAGCGGTCAGCGCCTACCGGCAGGGCATGGCCCTGGCGGGCGCGGATGCCTTCCTCGCCTTCAACCTGTCGGTGGCCCTGCTGCTACAGGGCCGTTACCGTGAAGCCTGGCCGCTATACGAACAGCGCTGGGACAGCATCATACAGCCGCGCTACCGCGACCGGGCCTGGCAAGGCCAGGATCTGGGCCAGCAAAGCCTGCTGATCTGGGCCGAACAGGGCCTGGGCGATACCCTGCAGATGGTGCGTTTCCTGCCCGAGTTACAGCGCCGCCATCCTTCGGCCCGGCTGATGCTCGCCTGCCAGAATGCCTGCCTGCGGCTGTTTGCCCAGTTACCCAATATCGAACTGCTGCCGCTGGAGGACGCGCCTCCTGCCCATGACTGGCAATTACCGCTGATGTCGCTGCCACTGCGGCTAGGTATCGAACCGGATAATTTGTCGGGTCAACCGTATCTGCATGCCGATTTGCAATTAGCACACACTTACGCTGCCCGCCTCCCTCCATGTAGCGTGAACAGACCTCGCATCGGCATTGTTTGGGAAACCGGCTCTTGGGGGGTAGGCATAGTCGACCACTCCCGCCAGAACAAATCCGTCCCGCTGGAGCAGTTCCTGCCCTTGCTGGATAGCATTGATGCCGACTTCATCAGCCTGCAACTGGGTGAGCAAGCGCCGGAACTGCAAGGCAGGGTACACCAGCTGCCCATCTCCGATTTTGCCGATACCGCCGCCATCATCAGCCAGCTGGATCTGGTGATCAGCGTGGACACCTCGGTGGTTCATCTGGCGGGAGCACTGGGCAAACCGGTATGGGTATTGATGCGGGCAGAAAGCGCCCCCTTCTTCATGGCCCAGGGTGAAACCTCACCCTGGTATGCCAGCATGCGGATCTGGCGGCAGGCCACGCCTGGCGATTGGCCGCCCCTGATTGCCCGCGTGGCAAAAACGCTGCGGCAATGGCCGCGAGATTGAGTTGTTGTTTGGTGCGGCGCGCAAGACAGGATAGAATGCGCGCCAGTCAGAAATATTTTCAATTGAAGACTTCTACGACGATGAAAAAAATCAGCAAAGCGGTATTCCCGGTAGCCGGACTCGGTACGCGTTTTTTGCCCGCCACCAAGGCCAGCCCGAAAGAAATGCTGCCGGTAGTGGACAAACCCCTTATCCAGTACGCCGTGGAAGAGGCGATTGCCGCCGGCATCACCGAGCTGATTTTCATTACCGGCCGTAACAAGCGCTCCATCGAAGACCACTTCGACAAGGCCTACGAGCTGGAAACCGAGCTGGAAAACAAGAACAAGCAGAAGCTGCTGGACACCGTACGCGGCATCATCCCGCCCTCGGTCAGCTGCATCTATATCCGCCAGGCCGAAGCATTGGGCCTGGGCCATGCCGTGCTGTGTGCCCGCCCCGTCGTGGGTGACGAACCCTTTGCCGTCATCCTGGCCGATGACCTGATCGATGGCGAACCAGGGGCGATGGAGCAGATGGTCAGCCTGTTCGATACCACCCACAGTTCGATTCTGGGCGTGGAAACCGTCGCCCGCGAGGAGACCGGTTCTTACGGCATTGTCGAAACCGGCAGCAATGCCCACGGGCAGCAGCAGGTATTGAGCATTGTGGAAAAACCGCACCCGGATGTGGCGCCGTCCAATCTGGCCGTGGTGGGGCGCTACATCCTCACCCCGCGCATTTTCGACAAGCTGCTCAACACCACGCCCGGAGCCGGGGGTGAAATCCAGCTGACCGACGGCATTGCCGCCCTGCTGAAAGAAGAGGCGGTACTGGCCTTGCCCTTCAAGGGAACCCGCTACGATTGCGGCTCGAAACTGGGCTATCTTAAAGCTACCGTCAGCTATGGCCTGAAGCACCACGAAGTGGCCAGGGAATTTTCTCAGTATCTGCGCACGCTGCAGAACTGATTTGCCAATTTTCCATTACGCCGCTCTGTAGACGGAGCGGCGTTTGTATTTTCTCAAGGAGTCAACATGCCCAACATTGCCGAAGCTCGCGGTCTGATCAATAGCTCGGACATTCTGTTCACCGCAGAAGAGGTGAGCGCTGCCGTCGATCGCATGGCAGTGGAGATCACCGAAAAACTGGGTGAAACCTATCCGCTGGTACTGTCCGTCATGGGTGGTGCCGTGGTATTTACCGGCCAGTTGCTGCCGCGCCTGAATTTCCCGCTGGATTTCGACTACGTGCATGTATCGCGCTATGGCGACAAGACCCACGGCGGCGAGCTGGTATGGAAGCAGGCCCCCAAAGAGGATGTGCAGGACCGCGTGGTACTGGTACTGGACGACATCCTGGATGAAGGCCATACCATGGCAGCCATCCGCGACAAGGTGATGGGCATGGGTGCCAAGGAATTCTACAGCGGCGTGTTTGCCAACAAGCTGATCCCCAAGGAAAAGCCGATTGCTGCCGATTTCGTCGGCCTCGACGTGCCGGACCGCTATGTTTTCGGCTACGGCATGGACGTGCGTGGCGCCTGGCGCAATCTGCCGGCCATCCACGCCCTGAAGTAAGCCACCAGCCACAGGCAGGCAGACCACACCGCGAGCGGCCTTGCCCCTCGCGGTTTTTGCATGGCCGGCCTAAGCGCCGCTCGCCAGCAGCAGCTCGGGCAGAATGCTCTGCACCCAGCGCCGTTGCCCATCGTAAGCATGGGCCAGCTGCAATACCGTGCTATCTGCCCGCGGCCGCCCGATGATTTGCAAGCCCATCGGCAAGCCATTGCTGCCAAACCCTGCCGGCACATTCATCACCGGCAAACCTGCCATGGTCGGCCCGATGACCACCTCCATCCAGCGGTGATAGCTGCTCATCACGCGCCCCCCGACCATGCGAGGCCAGTGCTGCTCCAGTGCAAATGGATAAACCTGGGCACTGGGTAACAACAGGAAATCGAAGCGCTCGAATAGCTGCAACACGGCGCGATACCAGTCGCTGCGTATGCGCGAGGCGCGGTACACATCCAAAGCGGTCAGCTGCAAGCCGCCCTCGATCTCCCACTGCAATTCCGGTTTCAGCTGCTGACGACGCGAGGGATCCTGATAATCCGCCAGCAAGCTGCCGGCCATCAACCAATGTCGGTGAACCTCCCAGCTTTCCCACAGCAAGGACGGATCGAAATTCACCGTGCATGACTCAAGCTGGCAGCCCAGTGCGGCAAAGTCGGGCAAGACCTGCTCGCATTGCTGCAGCACACCTGCCTCCATCGGCAGATAACCGTTCCAGTCACCCAGCCAGCCCAGCCGCCAGCCACTGACATCCTGTTGCAGCGACTGTTCCAGGCCGGCAATGCTGCCATGCGCCAGTGGCGCCCGGACATCCGCACCGGCCTGGGTACGCAATAGTGCCAGCACATCCGGCACGGTACGGCCCATCGGGCCCTCGGTCGCCAGCTGCTGCAAGAACAGCTCCGGGCTTGGCCCCAGCGGCACCGTGCCCCAGCTGGGACGAAAGCCGAATACATTGTTGAATGCCGCCGGATTGCGCAGCGAACCCATCATGTCGCTGCCATCGGCCACCGGCAGCATGCGCAAGGCCAGGGCAACCGCGGCCCCGCCCGAGCTGCCACCGGCGCACAACTCGGGCTGATAGGCATTGGCGGTAGCGCCGAATACCGCGTTATAGGTATGGGAACCGGCACCGAATTCCGGGGTATTGCTTTTGCCGATAAAGATGGCCCCTGCCCTGCGCATGCGCTCCACCATGATGTCGTCACTGGCCGGCTGATACTGACGATACAGGTTTGAACCCATGGTGGTCGGGATGTCGCGCGTGGCAGCGAGATCCTTGATGGCCTGCGGAATGCCATGCAACCAGCCGCGCGACTCGCCACGCGCCAGTTCGGCATCGCATTGCGCAGCCTGTTGCAGCAGCAAGTCCTCGTCCTGCAGGGACACCAGCGCATTGACCTGGTGGTTTACCCGCTGGATATGCTGCAGATAGCTGCGCATGACCTCGACACAAGACAGCTGCCGCTGGTGAATGGCATGGGACAGAGGCAGCGCATCCAGCGCCACGATGGGATCAAGACCGGACATGTGTTTGTTCATGACGACTCTCCGGAGGCTGCATTGGAGGTGACCAGTGATGCCGGTGCAATTGCTGCGGCAGCCGGACGACCACGTGGTAGAAAATAGCAGGCCACCACGCCCAGCATGGTGGAAGGCAAGAGATAGTAAACCGGTGCGATGGGTGAGCCGGTGCGACCGCCCAGCCAGGTGACGATGAAGGGAGCGAAACCGCCAAAAATCATTACCGCCAGGTTGTAGCCAATGGAAACACCGGTAGAGCGTACCCGCACCGGGAACAGCTCGGACACCGCAGTTGGCGCCGGTCCGAATGCCAGCCCCAGCAAGGTGCAGAACAGCAGTTGCACCATGAGCAGCCGTTCGATACCGGGCGCATCAGCCAGCCAGGCGAATCCCGGATAAATCATGATCAGGAAGCCCAGATAGGGCCAGAACAACAGGGGACGACGGCCGATACGGTCCGACCAGGCACCCGCCAAGGGAATCAGGATGGCCATCCAGGCCACTGCCAGCATCTGGATGGTAAAGGCCTGGTCCAGCGGCAGGCCGAACTGGCGATGCACATAGCCCGGCATATTCACCAGCAGGACATAAAACCCTGCCGTGCCGGGAATGGTCAGGCCGATGGTCAGCAGGATATTGCGCCGGTTCTGCTGCAGCTGGCCGCCCAGACCTGGCGCAGCCGCCTGTGGCTGGCTGGCTTCGAGAAAGGCCTCGGTCTCATCCATATGACGGCGGACCCACCACCCCACCGGAGCAATCAGCAAACCGACCAAGAACGGAAGCCGCCAGCCCCAGCTTTCCAGCTGCCCCTGATCCAGATTATGTGTGATCAAGGCCCCCATGCCGGCTCCGCCCAGAATGGCCAGCATCTGCCCCACCAGCTGCCAGGAACCATACAGGCCACGCTGATGCGGTGGGGCGGCTTCTACCAGAAAGGCAGTGGCGCTGGCATATTCCCCTCCGGTGGCAAAGCCTTGCAGCAATCGCGCCAGCACGATCAGCAACGGAGCGGCCACGCCGATGGCGGCATAAGGTGGTGCACAGGCAATCAGCAAGGACACCAGGGCCATGATGGCCATGATCAGTTGCATGGCGGCCTTGCGCCCCTTGCGGTCGGCATAGATGCCCAGTAGCACACCACCGACTGGCCGCATGAAGAAACCCACCCCGAAAGTGGCGGTCGCCATCAGCAGGGAGATGAACTCGTTGCCATCCGCCGGGAAAAACAGCTTGGAAATAATACTGGTCATGAAGCCGTAGACGATGAAGTCGTACCACTCCAGTGTATTGCCCACGACGGCTGCAATAATCTGCCGCCGCCGGGAAATCGGTTTGTCAGTCGTCATGCCTTGCTACCTCTAGCCACCAGATAGGATTAGCCGAATCGTGCCGCTGGCAACACAAGCAGCTTGCCGTGCGGACGAAACAGAGGTGCAAGGTAGGGCGGCTGCCATCAGGCAGCTACTGTCCGCTTTGGCAGCACACTGGCATAGAGATCAGTCCTGATCGGAATGCCGTGGCGCGCCACAGGCCAGCGGTGGCAACAACCCAGGAGAAAACCAGACTATTGGCCAGTTTTCTGCCATGGCTACACTGCGTGGCCGTCTGGAGCCAGTCGACTGATGGCTGACCGACAGCGGTGACCGACCCGCTTGCTTGACCAGCACAGCTGGGCATCAGGGCTGTTCAGCTACTGAGGTGGCGGGCCCGGCCCGCCCGCGCATGGCCAGATAGATGGGCAGGGACACCACCAGGCCCAGGGCAAAACAGATCAGGATGTATGCCCATGGCCACTTGACCCTGGCGTGCCGTGAATCGCTGATGACCCAGACGGAAAATGCAATGGCTGACAAATAAATGTCGATGGTGATCGCGCTGGTAAGTGGATTGGCAAACGCCGCAGCAAAGAATTCGGCGGGCCCCAGGCCTCCGCCCTGCATCAGGTACTGCAAGTTGAAGTACCAGGTGACAATAAAACCGCCAATGGCGATGACAAGGAATGCCAGGGTGGCATAGCGGTGCATTGTCCGGCTCATTAAGGATCTCCTGCGGGGGTTGCGCCAATGCCCAGCCTGGTGCTCCGCGGGCTTCATGCGATAAAGGGGCAGGCTGAACTGTCCAGCAGCGTAGGGGGAAGAGTGCAATCTCTCTACTGTCCCATCAGTCGCTCAGCGAGCTGCCACCAGCGCACCCTGCACCCGATAGGACGCACCAGCGGCTGGCTGGCTGCCACAATGACAGAGCCCGCGCCTGGGGCTTGAGCATGGCTAGCTTCATGCCCGCGCGACAGACTGGCAACATCTGGCAACATCTTTCCCTGCAAGAGCAGCGCCGCTTGCACTATAAGTGAGTGATCAACATGCATGAGCCGATCGCACCATGAGCAATTCCATCACCCAGGCTACCCAGCTCTCCTTGGCCAGCGCCGCCTTGTTGAATGGCGGCGTGCTGCCCTCACCGGTGATCCAGTCCTCCAACAGCAATGCGGCGCTGGTGGATGCGGCGAGCAGCATTGCCGAAGACGCCAGCGTCGTGGTGACACTTGGCGGCGGTGGGGATGAGGGGACGACGTATGATGCAGCAGGCTTGCTGAACAGTTTTACGCAAGCTGGCAGCTTGCAAGGCAGTGTGGCCAGCGATCCGGCAACCGCGGCAGCCGCGGTGGATGATCAACTACTGGGGGGAACAGCCGCCAGCAGCGGCACCCTGGCGGGCCTGAGCAGCAACTGGGGCAGCCTGCTGCAAAATGATCCGGCATTGAGCAATACCGCGGTGCAGGATAGTACGGATAGCAGCATCGTTGATACGCTGGCCTGAACGACCGGCCCTGATGATGGCACGATCGTTCCGGCGCTAGCTGTTGTAGCTGTTTGCCGGGCAAACCGCTATCAATCCTGCGGGCCGCGCGAGCTGTGTTTGCGCTTTTCCTTTTCGCTCATCATGGCTTCGCGCGCTGCCGCTTTCTGCGCGGCCAGTTCCTTGGCACGCTTTTCCCAGACTACCCATTCCTGCGGGCGCTCCAGCGTGATGCGGCCGGTATTGCCATCGCGAAAATCGGTGAGCACGATTTCGGCTGCCTTCTGGATATTGACGCGCCCGCCACCCAGCATGGCACCGCGCTTGCGGCCAATCATTTCCAGCACCTGCCAGTCCTGCAGGCCGTCCACCTCGTCCAGGCGATAACGCGCCGTCAGTTGCGGCACATAGTGTTGCAGCAGGTATTTGAGCAGTTCCAGCGAGACTTCTTCCTCATCCATGGCATTGCGGCCAACGGCACCGCTGGCGGCCAGATTATAGCCGCCTTCTTCCACTTCGATCTTGGGCCACAGCATGCCGGGGGTATCGTACAGCTCGACGTCATCGGCCAGGATGATGCGCTGCTCGTTCTTGGTGACGCCAGGCATATTGCCTGTCTTGGCGATCTTGCGGCTGCTCATGCTGTTGATCAGCGTGGACTTGCCGACATTGGGAATACCGCAAATCAGTACACGCAGCGGCTTGTCCAGGCCGCCGCGATTGGGCGCCAGCTCGCGACAGGCCGCCACCAGCTTTTGTGAGGGCGCACGTTCGCCGGCATCCAGCGCAATGGCCTGGGTCTGCTTCTTGGCGCGATACCAGTCCAGCCACTGCGTGGTGATGGCCGGGTCGGCCAGATCCTGCTTGTTGAGGATCATCAGGCGCGGCTTGCCCTTGGCCATGCGCGCCAGCATCGGATTGGCGCTGGACGCCGGCAAGCGCGCATCCAGCATTTCGATGACCACATCGATGTCTTTCAGGCGCTCCATGACATCTTTGCGCGCCTTGTTCATGTGGCCGGGAAACCATTGAATTGCCATGCTTTAACGCTTTCTTAACGGGTCCAGTAAATAACTCAGTCCATTGTGGTCGATCTCCTGCATCAATTGCAGCAGACGGCCAATCTCGCTCTTGGGAAAACCCTCGCGGGCAAACCAGTTGAGATAATTGCCGGGCAAATCACAAATCAGTACACCCTGGTGCTTGCCAAAGGGCATTGCGGTGGTAACCAGACGCTGCAGATCTTCTTGTTGCATGCTTTCAGACCGGACTGAAGGAGGCGCATTGTGCCAAAGGCTGCCATTTTACGCCACAGCCTTGTTTTGTCGGACTTTTATTGTCCAGCTTCCGGATTTGATCTGCGACAAGTGCCGTTGTCATTTTTCTGTCGAAAACCGGCGTGGACGGGATAGCATGGTGGCCATTCGTTACCGGGGTCTGGTCGGTTCCGATTGCGACCGCAATGCGAAGTCAGTTCAGTGATAGCGACGTAGGTTCTTTGGCGTGGCAGCCGTAGTGCATACGGCGGTTGGATACAGGCCTGGCCTGCCCGCACGCTCAAGACCTCTTTGGGCAGCCAGCTCTGGTTGCCCTTCTTTTTTGGCTCAGCGCGGCAGTGCCTTGCCGTCATTGAAAGCCAGAAAACCGCGCAGCACACGGTACAGGCACCACAGCCAGGTCAGGCCAAGAATGGCAAAACCGACCAGTATCCATACCAGTGCATAGCCCAGCACCGTGCCGAGCAGGCCGATCCAGAAGGTGTTGATCTGCCAGCGAAAATGGCTTTCAAACCAGCTGCCGCGGCTATCCTCCAGCTTGAGATAGTTGATGATCACGCCGACCAGCATGGGAAGGCCGGTAAACAGGCTGAGGCCCTGCAGGATATACACCACCAGGGTCAGGTTGTTCAGTTTGCGCTCATCATCACGCGTTTGCAGTTGCATGGTATTTCCGCTTGTTGGTCGCTCAGCCGCGGCGTGCTGCCTGCAGGCCGTGCCAGAAAGGTTGCAGCCGCTGACGGCATTGCTGCGCCACCAGGCGCGAGGCCATCAGCATGGATTGCATGCCGTGCACCGTCCCCACCATGCCGCTCTGCCGCTGGCGACTCCAGCCGCGCAATACGCCGGGCGTAGCCTCCGGTGCGGTCAGCAGCACGGGGGCGGCTGGCGCCAGTGTAAGCTGCAACTGCTCCGACAGCAGCTTGAGACGGCGGTTCGCCTCATCCAGCTGCGTCAGCTCAGCCAGGGTGACGGCGACATGGCTGAGTTCGAGCACGGCGATACGCGCCGCCAGCCAGTCTGTTGCATCGGCAAAGCGTGCAGGCGAACCATGGGGATGCCGGCGCTGCGAGGCCAGCAACATGGCAAAGGCACGAATGTCCGGCAGCAGCGATTCCAGCAGCGGCGTGGCCGTTGTCTGGTCTTGCTGTTGGTAGCGATACAGGCTGTCCGTTTGTGGTGCGACAGCATTGGCCAGGGCCTCGCCATCAGTCAACAGGGTTACGGACCACGCAGCACCGTCCAGCACCAGACTGGCGCTTTCTCGGGCGATCTGCCTTGCATCACTGACTTCATTCATGACCTGCATCTCCAGTCGGGCTTGCCTGGGTGGGTCCGGAGCTGATTTGTCTGCTGAAAAAACAAATGCCGCCGGAGTGTCCGCGGCGGCATTGTTCGGGTGTATTCGTTCTCTTGTACTGTTCTCTAGTGCAGAGACGCCCCTTGGAGCCGCCGTGAGCTGCGGTACCAATAAAAATAGGCGTTAAAGACTGCGGAGAAAGTATTCATGTCGACCATCCTGCCAACAAGGGCAGTGGGCTGTCAAGGCGGAAAGCCAGAAATCATTGCATTGCACAAAAAAACCCGGCCAAGGCCGGGTTTTTGCAACAGCAATCCAGAGCGCGGCTTACATATTGGGATAGTTGGGACCGCCGCCGCCTTCCGGCGTGCACCAGTTGATGTTCTGGCTGGGGTCCTTGATATCACAGGTTTTGCAATGTACGCAGTTCTGCGCATTGATCTGCAGACGCGGGCTGCCCTCTTCCTGACCGACGATTTCATACACACCAGCCGGGCAGTAACGCTGCTCGGGGGCATCGTACTTGGCCAGATTGAAGCTGATCGGCACGCTGGCATCTTTCAGCTTGAGGTGCGGCGGCTGGTCTTCGCTGTGATTGGTGTTGGAAATGAACACCGAGGACAGGCGGTCGAAGGTCAGCACGCCGTCCGGCTTGGGATAGTCGATGCGCGTGCATTCGCTGGCCGGACGCAAGGCTTCGTGGTCGGCATGCTTGTGGCGCAGCGTCCACGGGGCTTTGCCACGGAACAGGAAGGTGTCGATGGCCGAGTAGATCATGGCCGGCCACAGGCCCCAGCGGAAGGACGGGCGGATATTGCGCACTTTGTGCAATTCTTCGTGCAGCCAGCTTTGCTTGAAGCGGGCGGAATAGCCGGTCGCTTCCAGCCCCTGCGCTTCCGGATTGGCCTGCAGCAGCTCGAACACGGCATCGGCGGCCAGCGTGGCCGACTTCATCGCGGTGTGCGTGCCCTTGATCTTGGGCACATTGAGGAAGCCAGCGGTATCGCCCACCAGCAAGCCGCCAGGGAAGGTCAGCTTGGGCAGACTCTGGATGCCGCCTTCGGACAGGGCACGTGCGCCATAGCTCAGGCGACGGCCACCCTCGAACACCCCCTTGATGGCCGGGTGGGTCTTGAAGCGCTGGAATTCCTCGAACGGCGAGAGGTAGGGGTTGGTGTAATCCAGCCCCACCACATAGCCCACGACAACCTGATTGTCTTCCAGGTGATACAGGAAGGAACCGCCGTAAGTGGCGGTGTCCACCGGCCAGCCCACGGTGTGGGTGATGGTGCCGGGCTTGTGGTTTTCCGGTTTGACTTCCCACAATTCCTTGATGCCGATGCCGTAGGTTTGCGGGTCGGCGCCGTCACGCAGGGCAAAGCGCTCGAACAGCATCTTGGTGAGCGAGCCACGACAGCCTTCGGCAAAGATGGTCTGTTTTGCCCACAGCTCCATGCCCGGTTCGCCCGGCTGGTCGCCGTTCTTGCCGGTACCCATGGCGCCGGTGGCCACGCCCTTGACCGAGCCGTCGGCATGGTAAAGCACTTCGGCAGCGGCAAAACCGGGGTAGATTTCCACGCCCAGCGCTTCGGCCTGCTCGCCCAGCCAGCGGCAGAAATTGCCCAGGCTGACAATGTAGTTGCCGTGATTGTGCATCTGCGGCGGGGTAGGCAGCTGGATGGACTCGGTTTCCGTCAGGTAGAGGAAACGGTCGGACAGTGCCGGGGTATTCAGCGGCGCGCCCTTTTCTTTCCAGTCCGGTATCAGTTCAGACAGTGCGCCGGTTTCAATCACGGCACCCGACAGAATATGCGCCCCGATTTCCGAGCCTTTTTCCAACAGACAGACACTGATTTCCTGGCCTTTTTCTTCAGCCAGCTGCTTGAGGCGAATCGCGGCAGACAGCCCGGCAGGGCCGCCGCCGACGATCACCACGTCGTATTCCATATAATCGCGTTGCACCACATCTCCTTTGCGCCCGGAGGGCTGTCCTTATTGGCTGGCAGTCATCATGCAATGAAGCGGCCTTGCTCGTCAAAATCAAACAAGCGTTTAAACGGTGCCTTGCTCACGCAGTGTGGCAATCCTGGCAGCGTCGTAGCCCAGCGCGCGCAGTACGTCGTCGGTATGTTCACCCAGTTTGGGAGGGGCCTGATTGTACTCGACTGGCGTGCCGGAAAGTTTGATCGGACACCCTACCAGGGGCACATTTTGCCCTACGCTGTCCTGCAAGTGTATTTCCATGCCGCGATGCTGGATCTGCGGATCGCGGAAGGCTTCGTCCACGGTGTTGATCGGACCGCAGGGCACCCCGGCTTCATCCAGTTGCTTGAGCCACTGTTCGCGGGTATTGCCCATGAAGGCTGCGGCCAGCACGGGTACCACGCTGTCGCGGTGCTTCACCCGCTGCGGATTGCTGGCAAAGCGTTCGTCGTCGGCCAGTGCCGGCAGGCCGATGACCTGACATACCGCACGGAATTGCTTGTCGTTGCCGCAGGCCAGGATGAAATGGCCGTCGGCACAGGCAAATACCTGATAAGGCACGATATTGGCGTGGGCATTGCCCAGCCGCGGCGGGACTTGCTGGCCGATCAACCAGTTCATATTGATATTGGCCAGCGAGGCCAGCGCGCAATCGAACAGCGCCATGTCGATGTACTGCCCCTTGCCGCTGCTGTTGCGCGCAATAATGGCCGCCAGAATGGCATTGCTGGCATAGATGCCGGTGAACAGGTCGGTGACCGCCACGCCCACCTTGTGCGGCTCTCCATCGGCCGGGCCGGTAATGCTCATCAGACCAGACATGCCCTGCACGATGTAGTCGTAGCCAGGCAGCTCGGCATAGGGGCCATCCTGACCAAAGCCGGTGATGGAGCAATACACCAGCCGCGGATTGAGCTGGCTGAGGCTGTCGTAATCCAGCCCGTATTTTTTCAGTCCACCCACCTTGTAGTTTTCAATGATCACATCGGCATCGCGTGCCAGGGCGCGGACAATCTCCTGCCCTTCCGGCTTGGTGATGTCCACCGTTACCGAGCGTTTGCCACGGTTGGCACACAGAAAGTAAGCTGCCGTGCCATCCGCCAGACTGGGCGGTGCCCATTGCCGGGTGTCGTCGCCGGCACCGGGCCGTTCCACCTTGAGCACTTCGGCACCCAGGTCGGCCAGCAACTGGCCTGCCCAGGGGCCGGCCAGTACCCGGGAAAGATCCAGAACCTTGATGCCTGCAAGTGCGCCCGCCATGGTGTTCTCCTGATTGATTCGTTAATGGCCGCCTGGCGGCCGGATGGACAGTGTGATGCCGCCGCGTAAGCAGCCACATGACGCTGTGCACCAAAAAAAGGGCCCGGTACTCACCGGGCCGCACAAGGACAGACAGGAACCAACAACAGGGGCAGGTGGAGCCATGCCCCCGCTGTGCTATCAGGCAAATGCCTGAATACCGGTCTGGGCTCGGCCCAGAATCAGGGCATGCACATCGTGCGTGCCTTCATAAGTGTTGACGGCTTCCAGGTTCATCACGTGGCGGATGACATGGAATTCGTCGGCAATGCCGTTACCGCCGTGCATGTCGCGGGCGATACGGGCGATGTCCAGCGACTTGCCGCAGTTGTTGCGCTTGATCAGCGAAATCATTTCCGGTGCAGCCTTGCCTTCGTCCAGCAAGCGGCCCACGCGAATGGCCGCCTGCAGGCCCAGCGCGATTTCGGTCTGCATATTGGCCAGCTTCAGTTGAATCAGCTGGGTGGCAGCCAGCGGGCGGCCAAACTGCTTGCGGTCCAGCGTGTACTGGCGAGCGGCGTGCCAGCAGAACTCGGCGGCACCCATCGCACCCCAGGCAATGCCGTAACGGGCCTTGTTCAGGCAACCGAACGGGCCTTTCAGACCCTTCACACCCGGCAGGATGGCATCTTCCGGCACCAGTACTTCGTCCATGACGATTTCGCCGGTGATGGAGGCGCGCAGGCTGAACTTGCCGTGAATCTTTGGTGCAGACAGACCCTTCATGCCTTTTTCCAGCACAAAGCCACGGATTTCACCTTCATCATCCTTGGCCCATACCACGAATACATCGGCTACCGGGCTATTGGTAATCCACATCTTGCTGCCGGACAGCACATAACCGCCATCGACCTTGCGAGCGCGGGTTTTCATGCCGGCCGGGTCGGAACCGGCATCCGGTTCGGTCAGGCCAAAACAGCCCACCCATTCGCCGGTGGCCAGCTTGGGCAGGTATTTGTCTTTCTGCGCTTCCGAGCCATAGGCCCAGATCGGGTGCATCACCAGGCTGGATTGCACGCTCATGGCCGAGCGGTAGCCGGAATCGACACGTTCCACTTCGCGTGCCACCAGGCCGTAGGCCACATGGCTGAGGCCGGCACAGCCATAGCCGTCGATGGTGCAGCCCAGCAGGCCCAGTTCGCCCATCTCGCTCATGATTTCGCGGTCGAAGCGTTCTTCACGATTGGCCGTCAGCACGCGCGGCATCAGGCGATCCTGGCAATAGGCTTCGGCGGTCTGCTGGACCAGACGTTCTTCTTCGGTCAGCTGATCGGCCAGCAGGAAGGGATCTTCCCAGGCAAAGGGTGCGCGGCTGTTGGATGCGGCCATCGAGAGTTCTCCTTGGTTTTGCTTGTTCCGCATTGCGGAATTGCGTTTTACATTGCAGAATAGACTAACAACTCCAAATTCGCCTGTAAAGCGTTTTGTTTGATCCTGGCGGCAAGCAGGCTATGCTTGCCGCTCACGCGCTAGCGCCAGGTTGGAAAATCCAGGCCATCAAGATAGAAATGAGGAAAGCAATGCAGGAAGAGGATGACAAGGACCGGTTATTTGTCACCGCGCTGGCGCGGGGTTTGCAAGTATTGGCGGCGTTCCGCCCCGGCGAATCGGCGCTGTCCAACCTGGAAATCGCCAAGCGTACCGGCCTGCCCAAGTCCACCGTGTCGCGGCTGACTTACACCCTGACCAGGCTCGGTCATCTGTCGCAGGATGAACACAGCGGCTTTTACCGGCTGGGGGTGGCACTGCTGGCGCTGGGCTCGGTGGTGCTGGCCAGCTATGACATCCGCCAGGTGGCCGGCCCGCTGATGCGGGAATTTGCCCTGGCAAACAATGTGTCGATCAGCCTGGCCATGCGCGATGGCACCGATATGGTGTATCTGGAAACCTGTCGCAGCCAGTCGCGGGTCAGCGTGCAGCTGACCGTGGGCTCACGGGTGCCGATTGCCACTACCGCCATCGGCCGGGCCTTTTATGCCGGACTACCGGTAAATGTGCGCCAGCAACTGGATGGCGAACTGGCTGCGCGTTATGGCGAACGCTGGCCGGCGCTGCAACAACGGCTGCAACAGGCGATGGAGGAATACCTGCGCTGCGGCTATTCGGCATCATTTGGCGAATATGAACCGGATGTGATGGCGGTAGGTGTGCACCTGCCCTCGCCCAATCCGGGCCAGCCGCCGATGAGCCTGAACGCCAGCGGCCCGGCCTTTGCCTTCAGCGCCGAGGTAATGCAGCAGCAAGTTGCCCCGGCGCTGATTGCCCTGCGCCAGCGCATCGTGCCGGTGGCCTGAGGCGTTACACGAGATAGCAAAAAGCCGCCAACAGGCGGCTTTTTTCTTGCGGGCAGATCCGGATTCAGGCGCTCTGGATGTAATGCACCAGCTGGTTGATGACCTGCGCCTGCTCCTGAATGGTGGCATGGACCAGGTCGCCGATGGACAACATGCCCTGCACCGTCTTGCCTTCCAGCACCGGCAGGTGGCGGATGTGCTTTTCCGTCATCAGCGCCATGCACTCGTCCGACCTCTGGTCCGGCGTGACATACACCACCTTGCTGGTCATGATGTCGCGGATGCGGGTGCCAGCCGAAGTACGGCCCTGCAGCACGATGCGCCGTGCATAGTCGCGCTCGGAGAATATCCCCACCACGTCGCCGCCTTCCATCACCAGCACCGCACCGATGTCGTGCTCCGCCATCACCTGCAAAGCCTGAAACACGGTACTTTCCGGCGATACCGTCACCAGCACGCGCCCGGACTTCTGCTCCAGCAACTGTCTGACTGTCTGCATTGCACCCTCCCTGTTCGGCCAAGAGAACCTGATACAACCTGTTTTAATACTATAGAACAAGACTGATCAACGAAATGGCAGAAGGTATATCGTGCCCTTGCCCGGCCGCCACGCCGCCATGAAAAAGGCCGGTCAACATCGCTGTTGCCGGCCTGGCTTGCTGAGTGCTGACGCCTAGCTGGCGCGGATCATGGTGCCGACACCGTCGTCGGTCATGATTTCCAGCAGCAGGGCATGCGGCACACGGCCGTCGATGATATGCACGGTATTCACGCCGCTGCGCGCCGCATCCAGCGCCGAGCTGATCTTGGGCAGCATGCCGCCGTGGATGGTGCCATCGGCAAACAGTGCGTCCACTTGCTGGGCGGACAGGCCGGTCAGCAGCTTGCCCGCCTTGTCCAGCACGCCCGGGGTATTGGTCATCAGGATCAGTTTTTCGGCATTCAGGGTTTCGGCCAGCTTGCCGGCCACCAGGTCGGCATTGATATTGTAGGCTTCGCCATTGGCACCTACGCCGATGGGGGCTACTACCGGGATGAAATCCTGCCGGTCCAGCAGTGACACCAGCGAGGGGTCGATGCTGGAGATTTCACCGACCTGGCCGATGTCGATCTTGTCTTCGCTCTCATCACTGAGGAACATCTTTTCCGCGCGGATGAAATGGCCATCCTTGCCGGTGAGGCCAACCGCCTTGCCGCCATGGGTGTTGATCAGCGAGACGATTTCCTTGTTCACCAGGCCGCCCAGCACCATTTCCACCACGTCCATGGTTTCCTGGTCGGTCACGCGCATGCCCTGGATGAACTTGCCTTCCTTGCCCACGCGCTCCAGCAGCTCGTTGATCTGCGGGCCGCCGCCATGCACCACCACCGGATTGATGCCCACCAGCTTGAGCAGCACGATGTCCTTGGCAAAGCCTTCTTTCAGGGCATCGTCGGTCATGGCGTTGCCACCGTACTTGATCACGATGGTCTTGCCGGAAAAACGGCGGATATACGGCAGGGCCTCGGCGAGAACCAACGCTTTTTCAGCGGCATTTACAGACACGACACTCTCCTTCTGAGGATAAGGACCGGAGCCATTCCGGCCACTGGCGACAATGTGTTGCATTCTAATCAATCAAGCTACTGAACAGTGATTTATTAATTGTCATGACAAGGCAATTGCACTACATTGCCGGACATTAATGAATATTGATTCAGTTAAATCCATGACCGAAAACTGCCCTATCGCCCGCTGGCGTAGGAAAAAAGAAGCCCGCCCGGCTGAAATCCTGGATGCCGCCCTCAGCCAGTTTGTCGAAAAAGGCTATCGCGCCACCAAGATGGAAGACATTGCCCGCGCCGCAGGGGTGACCAAGGGCACGCCCTACCTGTACTTCCAGAATAAGGAAGAAATTTTCAAGGCGATTGCCCGCGGCACTTTCGTGGCCAATCTGCAGCAGCTGGACAGGCTGGCCGATGATTTCGACGGTTCCGCCAGTGCACTGCTCCATCAGATGGTGGCGCACTGGTGGCAGGAAGTGGGCTGCTCCCCTTCGGCCGGCCTGTGCAAGCTGATGATTGCGGAAGCGGCCAATTTCCCCGAACTTGCCCGCTTCTACTTTGAAGAACTGATCGCCCCCAGCAACCAGCTGCTGAGCCGGGTGCTGCAACGCGGCATCGATAGTGGCGAGTTTCGCGCCGTGCCGCTGGTGCACACCGTCGATGCCTTGCTGGCCCCCTTGCTGACCACCATGATTTTCAGCCACTCCTTCGGCCAGTTGCCTGGCTGCTGCATCGGTTCCACCAAAGACCCGCTCGGCTTTCTGCAAGACGCGCTGGATCTGGTGCTGCACGGCCTGAAAAACAACTGACAGGAAACATGCCCATGTCCACCTCTCCCCACCTCTGGCGTATTGCCCTGCTTGGCTTGCTGCTGGCCGGCTGCAGCAAACAGCAGGCCCCCAGCGAAGAAGTCCGCCCGGTACGCGTGGTCAGCGCCGGCCAGCACGGCATCGACAATGGCAACAGCTTTGCCGGACAAGTCCGCGCCCGTACCGAAACCGATCTGGCCTTCCGCATCGGCGGCAAGGTGATCGCCAAGCTGGTCAATAGCGGCGAGCATGTGCGCAAAGGTCAGGTGCTGGCGCGGCTGGATGCCAGTGACACCAGCCTGGACATCAGCGCCAAACAGGCACAACTGGCCGCGGCAGAATCCGACCTTGCCCAGCAGCAGCTCAATCTGAAGCGTTACCAGGAGCTGCTGGCCAAGCAATTCATCAGCCAGGCGCAGGTGGACAGCCAGCAAAATGGCGTCAACGCGGCGCGCGCCAAGCGTGACGAGGCACGCGCGCAACTGACCGCCAGCCGCAATCAGGGCAGCTACACCCAGCTGGTCGCCGATGCCGACGGCATCGTCAGCCAGATGCTGGCCGAGCCGGGACAGGTGGTGGCCGCCGGCCAGACCGTGGCACGGCTGGCACATGACGGCGAGCGCGAAGTCGCGATCCAGCTTCCGGAAAACGCCCTGGCCAGCGTGCGCCAGCAACAGACCTTCAACATCAGCCTGTGGGCCGGCAAACAGCAATACCAGGGCCGGCTGCGTGAACTGGCTGGTGATGCCGATCCGGCCACCCGCACCTATGCCGCACGCATCACCCTGCCACAAGCCGCTGGCCTGGCTCTGGGCCAGACGGCCACCGTGGCCCTGCCCGGCGCCAGCCACGGCGACAGCAGCGCCATGCGGCTGCCGCTGACCGCACTGCTGGACGAGCAGGGCAAGCATGCGCTGTGGATTGTCGATCCCAAGACGCAGCGCGTCAGCCGCCGCGCCGTCAGCGTGCTTGATATCAACAGCGACAGTGCCAGCGTACGTGGGGCGCTGCAGCCGGGCGAGCTGGTGGTGACTGCCGGTGTGCACCTGCTGCACGAAGGCCAGCGCGTGCTCCTGCTGCAGCAAGGCGAACAGTAATGAAGAAAATCAATCTGTCGGAATGGGCACTGCGCCACCAGGCACTGGTGTTCTACTTCATGGTGATGCTGATGGTGTCCGGCCTGTGGGCCTACACCCAGCTGGGGCAGAAGGAAGACCCGGAATTCACCTTCAAGGCCATGCTGGTGCAGACCTACTGGCCTGGAGCCAAGGCCGAGGAGGTAGAGCAGCAGATCAGCGACCGGCTGGAAGAAAAGCTGCAGGAAATGCCGGAAATCAAGTATGTGCAGAGCTATAGCAAACCGGGCGAATCGCTGCTGCTGATCGCTCTGCGTGAGGATATCCCAGCCAAGAACGTACCTGGCCTGTGGTATCAGGTACGCAAGAAGCTGGGCGATGTGCGCAGCAGCCTGCCAGCAAGCACCCAGGGCCCCTTCTTCAATGACGAGTTCGGCGATACCTTCGGCAATATCTACGCCTTTACCGGTGACGGTTTCAGCGCCGAAGAACTGCGCCGCTACGTCGACCGTGCCAAGGAAGAAATCCTGCGCGTGCCGGATGTGGGCAAGGTCAGCCTGGTGGGCGAGCAAAGCGAAAACATCTATATCGACCTCTCCAGCAGCAAGCTCGCTTCGCTGGGGCTGGATACCGGCAGCATCTGGACTGCGCTGCAGCAGCAAAATGCCATGCTGCCGGCCGGCAGTTACGAAACGGCCAGCGACCGCATCTGGGTGCGCCCTACCGGCAATTACAGCACGGTGGAAGCCGTGGCCAACACGCCCATCGTGGCCAATGGCAAGACGCTGCGGCTGGGTGATATCGCCAGCATTCACCGCGGCTTCATCGACCCGCCCTCCTTCCGCATGCGCTTCAACGGCCAGCCGGCCTTGGGCCTGGCCATTTCGATGAAAACCGGGGGCGATGTGCTGAAGCTGGGCGAGCATCTGGATGCCACGCTCAAGCAGATTCAGGCCAAGCTGCCGGTGGGCATACAGATTCACGCCGTGTCCGACCAGCCCAAGGTGGTGAAAGGCGCCGTCGGCGAATTCATGAGCTCGCTGATCGAGGCGGTGCTGATCGTGCTGGCCGTCAGCTTCTTCAGCCTGGGCCTGCGTACCGGGGTGGTGGTGGCGCTGTCGATTCCGCTGGTGCTGGCCATGACCTTTCTGGCCATGTACTTCTTCAAGCTCGACCTGCAACGCATCTCGCTGGGATCGCTGATCATCGCGCTGGGCTTGCTGGTGGACGATGCCATCATCGCCGTGGAAATGATGGCGCTGAAGCTGGAACAGGGCTGGAACAAGTTCCAGGCCGCGACGTATGCCTATACCAGCACCGCCTTCCCCATGCTCACCGGCACGCTGATTACCGCGGCCACCTTCCTGCCGGTGGGGCTGGCTAAATCCGACGCGGGCGAATATGTGTTCAGCCTGTTTGCCGTGGTCGGGCTGGCACTGATCCTGTCCTGGATCGTCGCCGTGGTGTTTACCCCGTTTCTGGGTTACAAGCTGCTGCCGGAACAGGCCATGCATCACCAGACACATGATGTGTACCAGAAGCCCTTCTACATCCGTTTTCGTGCGCTGCTGGAATGGTGCCTGCACTACCGCAAGACCGTCATCGCCATCACGCTGGGCGTTTTCGTGCTGTCCTTGCTGGCTTTCCGCCTGCTGGTGGCCCAGCAGTTCTTCCCCTCGTCCAACCGGCCGGAGCTGATGGTGGACATGTGGCTGCCGCGCGGTGCCAGTTTTGCCGCCACCGAAGGCGAAGTGAAAAAACTGGAAGCACTGATCAAGCAGGACAGGAACGTGCTCAGCGTCACCAGCTATGTCGGCAGTGGCAGCCCGCGCTTCTACCTGCCGCTGGACCAGCAGCAACAGCATCTGAACTACGCCCAGCTGATGGTGATGACCGGCGACGAGCATGTGCGCGAACAGGTCAAGGCGCGGCTGGAGTCCATCTTCGACCACGATTTCCCGCTGGTGCGCGGCCGGGTGACCCGGCTGGAAAACGGCCCGCCGGTGGGCTACCCGGTGCAGTTCCGCGTCATGGGGCCGGATCATGACAAGATCCGCGCCATTGCCGCCCAGGTAGAACAAAAGGTGCGCGCCCATCCGGCCAGCCGCCACGTCAACATCAACTGGGGCGAGCAGCAGAAAGCGCTGCGCATCACCCTGGATCAGGACAAGATCCGCCTGCTGGGCATCAACAGCCAATCCTTGTCGCAACAGCTGCAGATGCTGATTTCCGGCGCCACCATCACCGACTATCGCGATGGCAACCGTACCGTGGGCATTGTCGCCCGCCTCAACAAGCAGGAGCACAGCGACGTGGCCGCCCTCGGTGATCTGCAGGTGCAAACCGCCAGTGGCCGCTTTGTACCGGTATCCCAACTGGGCAAGATCGACTATCAGCCGGAAGAATCCATCATCTGGCGGCGCAACCGCCTGCCCACCATCACCGTCAATGCCGACGTGGCCGACGGCGTGCAGGGGGATGATGTATCCGCCGCGCTGTGGCCGCAGATGCAGCAGCTGGAACAAACCCTGCCGCTGGGCTATCACATCGAGCTGGGCGGATCGATGGAGTCCAGTGGCAATTCGCAGAGCGCCATCGCCGCGGTCGCCCCCTTCATGATCGTGGTGGTGCTGACCCTGCTGATGCTGCAGCTGCAAAGCTTCCAGCGCACCCTGATGGTCTTGCTGACCGCACCGCTGGGCATGATAGGCGTGACGCTGACGCTGATCATCTTCCATGCGCCCTTTGGCTTTGTCGCCATGCTGGGGGTGATTGCCCTGTCCGGCATGATCATGCGCAACTCGGTCATCCTGGTCGACCAGATCGAACAGGACATCCGCGAAGGCATAGACCGGCACGAGGCCATCATCGGTTCGACGGTACGGCGCTTCCGCCCCATCATGCTGACCGCGCTGGCCGCCATCCTGGCCATGATCCCGCTGACCCGCAGCACCTTCTGGGGGCCGATGGCCGTGGCCATCATGGGGGGCCTGCTGGTGGCCACGGTGCTGACCCTGCTGTTTTTGCCCGCCCTGTACGCCCAGTGGTTCAGGGTGGAAAGCAAACCGAAGAGAACATCATGAAGACATACGCCCACTGCGCACCGCTGTTGAGCGGACTGGCCCTGCTGCTGGCCAGCACGGCCACGCCGGCCTTCGACCTGAACCAGGCCTGGCTGGCCGCCCGCGACTACAACAGCGACTACGCGGCCTCGCGTGCCGATCTGGGCGCCGGTCGGGAACAGGCGGTGCAAGGCCGTGCCCAGTTGCTGCCACAAGTGGCGCTGAGCGGCAGCTACAGCCACACCAACCCCACCCAGCCGGCCGGGCAGTCCACTTACGACAGCTCCGGCTATGGTGTGCAACTGAGCCAGCCGCTGTTCGACACCAGCAAGTACAGCGCCTATCAGAAAGGCAAGATTGCCAGCCAGCAGGCCGAAACCGCCTTCAGCGCGGCAGAGCAGCAACTGATCGTCGACATCGCCCGCGCCTATTTTGACGTGCTGCTGGCCGAAGACACCCTGGCCGCCACCCGCGCCAGCAAAAAGGCTTTTCACACCCAGCTGGAACAGGCGAAAACCGCCTTTGAGCTGGGTACGGCCACCATCATCGACACCCACGAAGCCCAGGCCGGCTTCGATGCCGCCAACGCCAAGGAAATCGTTGCACTGAACCAGCAGGAAATCAGCCAGAACAATCTGCGCCGGCTGACCGGCCTGGATGCCAGCGCCATCCAGCCCTTGCAGGAGCAACTGCCGCCACCGCCCGCCGGCACCCTGCAAGGCTGGCTGGAGACCGCCACGCACAACAGCCTGGCACTGCGCGCTGCCGAACAGGCCTTGCAATATGCCAGCCAGACCGTCACCGAAAAACGCGGCAACCAATTACCGGTGGTGGCACTCAATGCCGGTTATAACGACAACCGCAGCAACCAGGCCGGCACGATACCGGTCACCCGCGGCAGCAGCATCGGCGTGACCGTCAGCCTGCCGCTGTTTGCCGGCGGCGGCATCAACTCGCAAATCCGCGAAGCACTGGCCCGTGAAGAATCGGCGCGCGACAAGCTGGAATCCGCCCGCCGCCAGCTCAGGGAAGATGTACGCAAAAGCTGGCTGGGCGTGACCAATGGCGCGGCACTGGTGCGGGCACAGCAACAGCTGCTGGTCTCGGCCAAAAGCAAGGTCGACTCCACCAAGCTGGGCAAGGAAGTGGGCATTCGGACCAATCTGGACGTACTGCAGGCCGAGCAGGCTTACTACGATGCACTCACCAGCCTGGCCACCGCCAAATACGATTACCTGACAGCTCGCCTGCAGCTGGGACAAGTGGCGGGCACGCTGGACCAGCAGCAACTGCAGGAGGTGAATGCGGCAGTGCGGCATTAAGAAAATGTGTTACTTTTGATCAAATGGGGCTACTGTTCGCACAGCGGCCCCATTTTTCATGGTGTGCTGGTCTTGCAACAAGTGTTTAACTTTTTGTGGCAAGTGTAGCTTTTTGCTAAACACCTGATTAGAATCAAACGACTCTGGAAGCCGCCGATTCATCGCCCCGGCAGCTGGTTGACCCGGCAAAAAAGCATTGAAAGTGCCACCGCCGCAACCAGCCCTTCCGTCCAGGACATCGCCGCCAGGCACCCCAATCTTAGGAGAGATGGAATGAGCAACAAGGATCTGATGCAACGCAAGGCCGAGGCTACCCCGCGCGGCGTGGGTGTAATGTGTACTTTCTTTGCCGACAAGGCCAAGAACGCCGAAGTATGGGATATCGAAGGCAACCGTTACATCGACTTTGCTGGCGGTATCGGCGTACTGAATACCGGCCATCTGCACGACAAGGTACAGGCTGCCGTGGCCGCGCAACTGAACAAGTTCAGCCACACCTGCTACCAGGTCGTACCCTACGAATCCTATATCGATGTGGCCGAAAAGCTGAACAAGCTGACTCCGGGCAACTTCGCCAAGAAAACCGCTTTCTTCAGCACCGGCGCCGAAGCCGTCGAGAACGCCATCAAGGTAGCCCGCGCCGCCACCGGCCGTCCGGGTGTGATCGCATTTGGCGGTGCCTTCCACGGCCGTACCATGCTGGGCATGGCCCTGACCGGCAAGGTTGCCCCGTACAAGATCGGCTTTGGTCCGTTTGTGGGTGAGATCTACCACGCTGCCTACCCGAATGCCCTGCACGGCGTATCGGTGGAAGATTCGCTGGCCAGCATCGAAAAACTGTTCAAGTTCGATATCGAAGCCAAGCGCGTGGCCGCCATCATCTTCGAACCGGTACAAGGCGAAGGTGGTTTCTACTCCGCACCGGCCGAATGGGTGCGTGCCATCCGCAAGCTGTGTGACGACAACGGCATCGTGATGATTGCCGACGAAGTGCAAGCCGGCTTTGCCCGTACCGGCAAGCTGTTTGCCATGGAACACTACGATGTGACCCCGGACCTGACCACCATGGCCAAGTCGCTGGCTGGCGGTTTCCCGCTGGCAGCCCTGGTCGGCAAGGCCGAACTGATGGACGCACCGGCACCGGGCGGCCTGGGTGGCACTTACGCCGGCAGCCCGCTGGGCCTGGCCGCTGCCAGTGCCGTGATCGACGTGATTCAGGAAGAAAAGCTGCTGGAACGTTCCAACAAGCTGGGCGACCTGCTGAAGGAAAAACTGCACAGCCTGAAGAAAGACATCCCGCAGATCGCCGATGTACGTGGTCTGGGCGCGATGGTGGCTGTGGAATTCAACAAGCCGGGCACCCACGAGCCGGATGCCGAGTTCACCAAGAAGGTACAGACCAAGGCACTGGAATCCGGCCTGATCCTGCTGACTTGCGGCGTGTACTACAACGTGGTGCGTTTCCTGTTCCCGCTGACCATCGAAGACGAAATCTTCGCCGAAGCGCTGGCCAAGCTGGAAGCCGCCCTGAAGGCCTGATCGCTTAACGGCTGATGGCAACGGCCAATCCCGGCAGCGGGGTTGGCCGTCTGCACAAACAATATCCTCCGCCCACCTTCTGGAGAGAGACATGCTGAACCTGAAAGATCCTTCCCTGCTCAAGCAGCAGTGCTATATCAACGGCCAATGGCTGGATGCCGACAATGGCGAAACCATCCCGGTCACCAACCCGGCCACCGGCGAAGTCATCACCAGCGTGCCGAAAATGGGCAAGGCCGAAGCCGAGCGCGCCGTAGCCGGTGCCGCCGAAGCCTTCAAGAGCTGGAAAAAGAAATCCGCCAAGGAACGCGCCACCATCCTGCGCCGCTGGTTTGACCTGATGATGGCCAACCAGGACGACCTGGCCGTCATCCTGACCTGCGAACAGGGCAAGCCGCTGGCCGAAGCCAAGGGCGAAATCGCCTATGGTGCTTCTTATATCGAATGGTATGCCGAAGAAGCCAAGCGCCTGTACGGTGACACCATCCCGGCTCCGGCTGCCGACCGTCGCATCCTGGTCACCAAGGAGCCGATCGGCGTGACCGCCGCCATCACCCCGTGGAACTTCCCCAATGCCATGATCACCCGCAAGGCGGCTCCGGCCCTGGCAGCAGGTTGCCCGATGGTGGTGCGTCCGGCCAGCCAGACTCCGCTGTCCGCCCTGGCCATTGCGGTGCTGGCCGAACGCGCCGGCATCCCGGCCGGCGTGTTCTCGGTACTGACCGGTGGCTCCAGCGAAATCGGCGCCGTGCTGACCGGCAGCGATACGGTGAAGAAATTCTCCTTTACCGGCTCCACCGAAGTGGGTCGCAAACTGATCGCCCAATGTGCCGACACCGTCAAGAAAGTGTCGATGGAACTGGGCGGCAACGCACCGTTCATCGTGTTTGATGATGCCGATCTGGATGCTGCCGTCGAAGGCGCCATGATTTCCAAGTATCGCAATGCCGGCCAGACCTGCGTCTGCGCCAACCGCATCCTGGTACAGGATGGCGTGTACGATGCCTTTGCCGAGAAATTTGCCGCTGCCGTGGCCAAGCTGAACGTGGGCAATGGTCTGGAAGCCGGCATCACCCAGGGCCCGATGATCGATACCAATGCCGTGGCCAAGGTGGAAGAGCACATTGCCGACGCGCTGGCCAAGGGCGGCAAGCTGGTGGCGGGTGGCAAGCGCCACGCACTGGGCCACAGCTTCTTCGAACCCACGGTGATTACCGGCGTGACTCCGGCGATGAAAGTGGCCAAGGAAGAAACCTTCGGCCCGCTGGCACCGCTGTTCCGCTTCAGCACCGAAGAAGAAGCCATCCAGATGGCCAACGATACCGAATTCGGCCTGGCCAGCTACTTCTATGCCCGCGATGTGGGTCGTATCTTCCGCGTATCGGAAGGTCTGGAATATGGCATGGTCGCCGTCAACAGCGGCATCCTGTCCAATGAAGCCGCGCCCTTTGGCGGCGTGAAGCAATCCGGCCTGGGCCGTGAGGGCAGCAAGTACGGTATTGAAGACTATCTGGAAATCAAATACGTACTGCTGGGCGGCCTGGACAAATAAGTCCGGTCATCCCTGCTGAAAAGGCCGCTTGCGCGGCCTTTTTCGTATCTGCCAAAGACCAGGGCCGCTCACGCGGCCCTGGTCTTTGCATCTGCCCACCAATCAATGCAGCTTGACGATGGTTTCCGACAGCGGAATGTCCGCCTCGCGCAGGCAATCGCACAAGTCCTGCCAGGTGGCATCCTTGTCCGGCGCCACGTCCGGCACCACCAGCCAGGGCGACCGTGCCAGCAGTTCTTCGCTGCCGCGCAACTTGAGACCCACTTCATAACCCTGCATTTCCGGCTGATATTCCGCCACGGCCTCCAGGTCCTGCAAGCCGCCGACACGGGTGGCAATCAGGGCCACGGTCAGCCCCAGCCGTTTGCGGTTCCAGGCACGTACCCCGGCCTGCAAGGACTCCCACCACGGCAGCGGTGCAAACAGCTCGGCTTCGCCATATTCCATCTCGGCGCCGATGGCCTGCTGCACCAGCGGCATCACCGCATCCAGCGCCTTGCGCGACAGCTGCCTTGCCTGCTCCACCGGCAAGGCGCCACGTTCCACCAGGAAGGGCAGCCAGGAAATCACCAGCTGCGGGTCCTGCGTCTTGCGGGCCGCCTCGTAAGTGGCACGCGACGACTCCGGATCCAGCGGCGCAAAATCACAGCCGGCGTCCATCACACCGGCCAGATGCATCAGGTTCTGGCAAGCGCGCTCATTCAGCATGTCCACGGTAAACAGCGTGGGGGAAATCCACAGAATGGCCTTTTCCGGCACATCCAGCGCATCCGCCAGCGGCGTCTCCAGGCGTTCCAGCAAGGGGAAGTGCCACCACACCCCACCCTGCGCGCGGGAAAAGGCAAAGGGCAAGGCCCACAATTCGAAAGACATCACCGAGCCATCCGCCCGCACCACTTCGGGAAAGGCAATGGCATCGCGCGCGCTATTCACCAGCAAGGCACGCGCCACCGGTTCGCCCAGCAGGGATAACTGGGCTTCGGTGAACACCGCCTGATCCCCGCCCATCAGTGCCTGCTGCACTTGTGCCGCAAAACCGGCGCGGTGAATCGGGTCCTGGGCAGCGGCACGCGCCGCATCACGCAAGGTGCGGATGGCACGGCTGCGCTCGGCCGGTGGCAAGGGCTCGGTTGGCCCCTGGCGCATCTCCCTGGCCTTGGGGCCGACTTCGCGTTCGGCATAAGCCTCATGCAAACGCTGGTAGCAGGCGATGGCTTCGTCGCAGATGGCCTGCAGACGGGCCGCTGTCGGCGGCTCGCCACTGAAATTGAAATCAAACAGCCGCAAGCCGCGGTTGCATACGTAAATGCTGCGGTTGCCATCCACATCGAATAGCAGCGCGCTGGCAAATTCGTCTTCATCACGACCGGCAAAGTCGGTGAAATCATTGCCAACCAGGCGGCAGACAAAGGCCGGAGCAGCGGTATGCACCAGATACTCGGTCGCTTCCAGACCGGACTCGTCCACGGCGTCGCCAAAAATGAAGCGATTGGGCAATTGCGGCTCGCCCTTGATATGAGCATTGCGGGGATGAGGTGTCATCAGTCAACCAGAAAAATCAGCAAAAACATCCCATTGTACCCGCCAGCCCGCCCGAGGTGAAACCTCGGGGAGCCCAAATGCCGCAATTTGGCTTATTGCCGGGTCTGTCTCCAGTTTGTCATCAACGCCGTCAATGACTGCCGCTGCTGCCCTGCTGCATCAAAATTGTCCGCGGACAGCCATTGCTCCAGCAGCTGGCGCACCATCGGCCACTCGCCATCCAGTATCGAATACCAGGCGGTATCGCGGTTTCGCCCCTTGCTGATCATGGCCTGGCGGAACAAGCCTTCAAACAGAAAACCCAGGCGCTCGGCCGCCCGGCGTGACGGCAGGTTGAGGGCATTGCACTTCCATTCGTAGCGGCGGTAACCCAGCGCAAAGGCATGGCGCATCATCAGATACATGGCCTCGGTCGCCGCCGGCGTGCGTTGCAGCAAGGGAGAGAAATTGAGATGGCCCACTTCGATCACCCCATTGGCCGGGTCGATGCGCAAATAGCTCGCCAGCCCAAGAGCCTGCCCCGAACCAGCGTCCACGATAGCGTAAAACTGCGGATCAGCCAGGCCCTCCATGCTGCTCAGCCATTGCCGATAGCTTGCCTGATCAGCAAACGGGCCATAGGGCAGATAGGTCCAGTTTGCGCCCTCGACATCCCGCTGCATCGCGGCGTAGAGCGCCTCACCATGACGGGCCACCGACAAGGGCTCCAGCCGGCAATACTGACCGTGCAGCACCACGGGCTGCGGCTGTGGACAGGGCTGCCACTGTGGCAGCGGCAAACCATGCAACTGGCCCAGGGCATTGGCTTCGCCAGCCGCCAGGCGCTGCGCGATAAAGGTATCGGACATGGGCACTCCTAACAGGCACATTGAATGGAGGTGGCCGCCACCGCATGGCTGCCAACGGTGGCGTAGCCATCACGCTTCCACCAGTCCAGCCCGCCCTGCAGCTCTTTCACCCGAAAACCCAGCTGCAACAGCTTGATCGCCCCATTGGTCGAGCCATTGCAACCGATGCCATCGCAAAATGGCACCAGCAAGGCATCACGCGGCAACGCTGCCGTGGTCTGTGCCGACATGGTACGGTGTGGCAAGGACAAGGCACCGGGAATGGTTTCTCTTTCGAATGCACCGGCCGCACGGGTATCAATCAGAATCACCTTCTCCCCGGCATCCAGTGCGGCCTTTACATCAGCGGCATCGATTTCATAGGCCAGCTTGGCCTGATAGAACTCCAGCTGCGTCATCACGCCCTCCTTGTTCATGCATTGCAATACAAGCAGATTACGGGCAAATTGATTCCTTCAAAAGAACCACTTGCCACCTTCACGCAGGAACCACTCATCACCGTGCAAACCGACTGGATTATCGAACACCTGCAGCGCTGCCTGCTACGCGATGGCCAGACCACGCTGGGGCAACAGCTCTACCGTCTGCTGCGCGAAGCCATTCGCAGCCAGCAACTGAAAGGTGGCACCGCGCTGCCGGCCAGCCGCACACTGGCGCAGGCGCTGCAGCTCGGCCGCAATACCGTGCTGGCCGCTTACGACCAGTTGCTGGCCGAAGGCTATCTGCACAGCAAGCAAGGAGCAGGCACCTTTGTCAGCCCGCTCTTTGCACAGCAAAGCGCCCATCTGCCACCGACCATGCCACATGCCGGCCTGTCACAGCGCGGGCAGCAACTTACCGCGCAGTGCCGCTTACCCACCGGGCTGACAGGTGCTTTTGCGCCTGGCCTGCCGGAATTACAGCAGTTCCCGCATCACACCTGGCAGCGGCTGCAGCAAGTGCGCAGCAAACAGGCTCCCGCACACTGGTGGCACTATCAGCAACAAGGCGGCCTGCCGGAACTGCGACAAGCTGTTTGCGATTATCTGCAACTGTCGCGCTCGGTACGTTGCCAGCCCGAGCAGATTCTCATCGTGCAAGGTGCCCAGCAGGCGCTGGAACTGGCGGCCCGGTTGCTGAGCGATGCCGGCGACTGCGCCTGGATGGAGGATCCGGGCTATGTCGGTGCCCAGGCTGCGCTACAAGCCGCCGGTCTGCAGCTGATTCCCGTCGCGGTAGACGAACAAGGCTTGAATCCGGCAGCCGCCCCTGTTGGCAGTACGCCACGACTGATCTACATCACCCCCTCCCATCAATATCCCAGTGGCGTGGTGATGTCGCTGCAACGGCGGCTGGAGCTGCTGCAACTGGCAGAAACCTGCAACAGCTGGATCATCGAGGACGATTACGACAGCGAATTCCGCTACGATACCCAGCCCATCGCCTCGCTGCAGGGGCTGGCCAGCAGCGAACGGGTCATCTATGTCGGCACCTTCAGCAAGGTGATGTTTCCAGCGCTGCGGCTAGGCTATCTGGTTATCCCACCCACCCTGACAGACAGCTTCCGCGCGGCCTATGCCCGCTTCTACCGTGAAGGCAGCTATGCCCAGCAGGCCGCACTGGCCGATTTTATCGAGCAGGGACACTTCGCCCGCCATATCCGGCGCATGCGCGAACTGTATCGCATACGCCAGCAGCTGCTGCGCCACACACTGGAGCATGCCCTGGGCAGCGCCGTGCCCCTGTCCGCAGGCCAGGCCGGCATGCATCTGGTCGCCCGACTGCCAGCCCATGTCGACGACCAGCAACTGAGCAGCCTTGCGGCGCGGGAGCAGCTATGGCTACGCCCGCTATCCGGCCATTATCTGCAACAGCCCGAGCAAAACGGGCTGGTGCTGGGTTATGCCGGCGTCGAAGAAACCCTTATCCGCCAGTCTGCCTTGCGGCTGGCGCAATTGCTGGAGCCCATGTTGTGACCGATCACAAACCACCCTTGCTGATCAGCGCCTGCCTGCTGGGACAGCCGGTGCGCTACGATGGCCAATCCAAGAGCCAGAATGCCGCATGCCTGACACAGCTGGCATCGCATTACCAGCTACTGCCCGTCTGCCCAGAATGCGCAGGTGGACTACCCGTGCCGCGACCTGCCGCAGAAATCATTCATGGCGATGGCCGGCAGGTGCTGCGCGGCCAAGCCCGGGTGGTGACGGCCAGTGGCGAAGATGTCAGCCAGCCATTCCGGGCCGGTGCCGAGCACACCCTGCAGCTGGCCAAGCAATATGGTTGCCAGCTGGCACTACTCAAAGCCAATAGCCCGTCCTGTGGCAATCACGACATCTACGATGGGAGCTTCAGTCAACAGCTGCGACACGGCCAGGGTGTCACTGCTGCCTTGCTGCAACAACATGGTTTGCAGGTATTCAATGAAAATGAAATAGACCAACTGCTGGCGCTGGTGACCGACATGCGTTGATTTGATGAGATCAGAATGTAAAAAGCCCGGAACAAGTCCGGGCTTTTTACTGCCAGCTAGCTGGCAAATGGGAAGGTTGGCGGTGTCCTACTTTCACATGGCGAATGCCACACTATCATCGGCGCTAAGGCGTTTCACGGTCCTGTTCGGGATGGGAAGGCGTGGGACCACCTCGCTATGGCCACCAAACACAAGCTGTCACCTGCTTTCCTGCCGGAATGACTCGACGGTCAGGAAAACAGTTAAATCAAAGCCCAGCTCGTTTGAGCTGGGCTTTTGTAAGGGGAGTCTGGCGGTGTCCTACTTTCACATGGCGAATGCCACACTATCATCGGCGCTAAGGCGTTTCACGGTCCTGTTCGGGATGGGAAGGCGTGGGACCACCTCGCT
>NZ_JAELTZ010000167.1:0-320 GCF_016429115.1 Aquitalea sp. ASV15
GCCGGCCACGCTGGTGACGTCGGCCTTGACGGTGATGGCCCCGTCCGCCAGACCACTCAGGTTGGCGCTGCTGGCCGTCCAGTTGCCGCTGCCATCCACCTGGGCGGTGGTGCTGGCGCTATGGCCCCTGTCTCTTATACACATCTGACGCTGCCGACGAACGAACAACAGTGTAGATCTCGGTGGTCGCCGGATCATTAAAGAGGGGGGGGGGGGGGGGGGGGGGGGGGGGGGGGGGGGGGGGGGGGGGGGGGGGGGGGGGGGGGGGGGGGGGGGGGGGGGGGGGGGGGGGGGGGGGGGGGGGGGGGGGGGGGGGGGGG
>NZ_JAELTZ010000168.1:0-320 GCF_016429115.1 Aquitalea sp. ASV15
GGTTTTCGCGCCCGGCTTCCACGCGGGCAATCTGCCGTTCGCGCTTGGGCAGGATGATCAGCGCCCACAGAATCACCAGCAGCGCCACGCCATCGCGCGGCAGGCCCAGATTATTGTTGAGCCAGGCCTGTCTCTTATACACATCTGACGCTGCCGACGAACGAACAACAGTGTAGATCTCGGTGGTCGCCGTGTCATTAAAAGGGGGGGGGGGGGGGGGGGGGGGGGGGGGGGGGGGGGGGGGGGGGGGGGGGGGGGGGGGGGGGGGGGGGGGGGGGGGGGGGGGGGGGGGGGGGGGGGGGGGGGGGGGGGGGGGGGGG
>NZ_JAELTZ010000169.1:0-320 GCF_016429115.1 Aquitalea sp. ASV15
AACGATGGTGCCGGCAGCGATCACGTCTACAACAAGACCGAAAGCGGCGCGGTGGTGGTCAGCGGCAGCACCACGGGTGTGGAAGCCGGCCAGACCGTCACCGTCACCTTTACCGACAGCCAGGGCCCTGTCTCTTATACACATCTGACGCTGCCGACGAACGAACAACAGTGTAGATCTCGGTGGTCGCCGGATCATTAGAAAGGGGGGGGGGGGGGGGGGGGGGGGGGGGGGGGGGGGGGGGGGGGGGGGGGGGGGGGGGGGGGGGGGGGGGGGGGGGGGGGGGGGGGGGGGGGGGGGGGGGGGGGGGGGGGGGGGGG
>NZ_JAELTZ010000024.1:0-63245 GCF_016429115.1 Aquitalea sp. ASV15
ACAGGACCGTGAAACGCCTTAGCGCCGATGATAGTGTGGCATTCGCCATGTGAAAGTAGGACACCGCCAGACTCCCCTTACAAAAGCCCAGCTCAAACGAGCTGGGCTTTTTGCATTGGGGCGACGGATAACTTGTATATCCCATGCCGCTCCATTCCTGCAGCCAGACGTCCGTGCTGGGTGGGGGCCAAACTGCAAAGCCAAATAACAAAGCCACCCTGGGGTGGCTTTTTGTTTTCAGGTTGGGCTTTCCATCAGCAGCCGTTCCAGTGTGAGTCCGGCGGCAGGTTGTATCGGGTACTGACTGAAGGTGAGTGTCAGGCCGGTTTCGTTGGCGGTGAAACGCGCAGGATAGCCAAGAGGCAGGGTGGTTTTGTCGTGGATATGGCCGAAAGGGATGCCGGTAAATACAGGGATTTTCAACTGTGAACGGATCTGTGCGATGACCGTGTCCAGTGTATAGCCTGCATCGTAGGCGTCGATGATGCGCCCCATGGCAAAGTCGCCAAAGAAGATGGCTTTTTGCTGCTGCAAAATGCCTGCCAGGTAGAGCTGCTGCAGCATGCGCTCCAGGCGGTAGGGCTGCTCGCCCACATCTTCCAGAAACAGTAAGCCGCCACGTATTTCTGGCAAATAGGGGCTGCCGACCAGACTGGACAAGACACTGAGATTGCCGCCCCAGAATATGCCTTCACCTGTTGCTGTGCTGGTTTGTGGCGTGGGGGTGGCGACGGTCCAGTTTTCAGTGGTTGTTGCCTGAATGAAATGCTGCATGGTCATCGGGCTGAGTTTGCGGCCGCCAAAGTCGCTGTACAGCATGGGGCCGGCAAAGCTGCCAAGGCCACCTTTGGCGAGCAATGCCAGCTGAATGGCGGTGAAGTCGCTATAGCCCATGATCTGCGTGCCGGCTTCCTTGAGCATGGGGCATAGTCGCTGGTAATCAATTTCTTGCAGCAGGCGGCATGCGCCATAGCCACCACGGCCGGCCAGCAGCATGCGCGGCATGTCTTGCCGCTGTATCAGCTGATTGAGGTCTTGCAGCCGTTCCTGATCCGTGCCGGCAAAGCGCTGGTACTGGCGGTCGATTGCCTGGCGATTGGTTACATCGAAGCCGGCCTGTTGCAGGCGTTCGACCCCGTGTTGGCGCTGGGTGGCGCTGGGCAGGCTGCCGGAGCAGGCGAGCAGGCTGATTTCGCGGTTTTGCAATGGCATGATCGGATGGGCTGCGGTTGGTGGAGTAGGGCGACGCAAGGGGCTGCTGCAGGCTTGCAGCATGCCGGCTACGGCAAGGCTCAGGCCGGAGTGCAGCAGCGTTCTGCGTGACGGCATGTCCAGTGGGTGTTTGCTGGTCGGTGACAAACTATTCCTGATGATGTGGCTGCTCAGCTCTGTTTCTGGCGGATGGCCAGCAAGGCCTGGTTGCGCAGGGTCTTGAGCAGATTGAGTTCGTCGGGTCGCAATGGCAGGCTGTGTGCCTGCTTTTTGTCACCATATAAAAAGCCTATTTTCCTCTTTTCCAGCACCAGCGGGAAGATGATGAAGGTTTGCGCCAGATTCAGTTGCTGGTACCAGCGTGGTATGTGGTTGGTAATGGCCGGTGCCTGGGCATCATCGATAAAAACATCAACATTGCGTTCGAGGGCGATGCTGAAGGTATTGTCCAGTTGTTCTGGATTGATGCGGAAATGCTTGATCAGAATATTGATTTTATCGCCTATGCCAAAACGGCCAAGGATGATGTTTTGTTTTGGATCCCTGGTGCAAAGCATGACGTGATCAAAGCCGACGCTGTCATGCATGATTTCAAGAATCATGCGCAGCACATCTTGTAATTGCTGGGTGCCGACCAGTGCGCTGGTGACATCTTGTATCCCATTGCTCAGCTTGTCGACTACCTCGGTGCTGAGTGTATGTTGTGGCATGGTGTTGGTTTCGACAGGATCAGCATGAGGTCGGTGTGTCAGGCTGATTGATCTGAGCGTCTGGGTTTGCTTGCTGCTGGCATGCTCACCTTTCCAGCTTTGCAGGTAGTCAGTGAAATCATGCTGGGTGCGGCTGATGATGCTTTGCAGTATGTCGAAATCACAGGTCAGGGCGCGTTCATATCGAATCAGTATGCCTTGAACATTGCCCAGTAGTGCGTGATCCGGGCCACTCAAAGCCTGTGTCAGCTCATTGGCCAGATTCCCAAACATGCGCAAACGCTCATTACTGCCATGCGGCTGTCGCACCGGACCGCTTGGCAGGGGAAGCAGGCTTTGTGTGAAGTGTTCAGGAAAATTCCATCGACGCGTCGTTTCGGCCGCGAGTGTGCTGCGACTTGTTCCCAGGATTTCCCGCGCGACCTGTTCCGGATCGCCACCCTGCTGGCACCGCTGCTGAATGCGCAGGTGTTCTTCATGAAAATAAAAGGCACACAGCAACTCCCCCAGTTGCTGAAACATGCCGCAAATCAGCATTTCTTCGGCATCGCGGCTGCCAAAATGAAAGGCGAGTTGTCGGGCAAGCAGACCACAGAACAAGGCCTTGATGGTGATGTCGTACACATCGCGGGCATGGTCGTGATTGTTCATGTGCTCGAACAGCAGCAGCGTTAATGCAAGATTGCGGATGGTGTTGAAGCCAAGAATCACGATGGCGCGAGAAATGGTGCTGACCGTGCCGCCAAAGTGATTGAAATTGGCCGAGTTGACGACTTTCAGCAATTTGCTGGTGAGCGAGGGGTCTTTCAGGATAATGTCGGCCAGGACCTGCAGCCGTTCGCGATCCGCATTGCCAATGTGATTGATGGCACTGATGGCCTGTGACAGCGCCGGGAAGTCCCGGCTGTGCCGCATGCGCTCCAGCAATTGCTTGAGTGTGTTGTCCTGCTGGCCGCCGGTAAGACTTGAGTGCTGCTGCCGCAAAAGCCAGTCTTGCAGCTGTGCCAGAACGCTACGCACCCTATCCTTGTTGTGTTGTTCTTCATCAAGCAGGACCTGGCAGGCTTTGGCCAGCTCAGTATCCAGATCCGGCCTGAGTGTTTGTAATGGCTGTCCGGCAGCGGTTTGACCACTGTATAGCCAGTGCAGGATTTGTCCGGTCTGACAGGTGTTCCGTTTTTGCTGGGTTTCGTCCTGATGCAGCGAGGCGTGCTGGCCCAGCAACTGTATCTGGAACTGCTCATTGATCAGAATATGTTCCAGGCTGAAATGTGGCAGCGCCTGCTGACTCAGCTGCAAGTGCAGCAGGGCTTCGATGATATCGCAGGCAATGCCTGTTTTTTCCCGGTCATTAAGCTGATCAGGCTCCAGTTCGGCCAGTAACTTGCTATTGCCGCGCACATAGCAGGCGAAGTTTCCTTCCTTGAGACTGACTTCTTGTTCCGGCCAGGCCAGCAGACTGTGTCTGAGCCGGTTCTGCATTCTGGCTGGAGAGGATGGCAGCATGACATAGCGTTGTTGCCCGTTACTGGCAAGTAGTAATGGGCTTCCATCACCGCATGTTATGGTCTGGATATCCTGCAATGAGAGCGCGCTTTTCATGCTGCTATTCTGAATGCATGAATATTGCAGAGCAAGATATCCTTTACAAGTTTTGACATGGCGTTGATATGTCTCTTTTGACTTAATTTTCACTTGGATAGTGCATATTGATATATCCAACTGATTTTGGAGAATGGCAGGGCTTCCGGTACATTGAGCGGCAAGCAAACCATCATGCTGTGCTCACCAGACGCGCAGGCAGCCCAGGAACAGGCGGGAACCATGAATATCAGTCAACAGAAACTGACTCACCTCAAGCAGTTGGAAGCCGAGTCGATCCACATCATCCGTGAAGTCGCTGCGGAATTTGAAAATCCGGTCATGTTGTACAGTATCGGCAAGGACTCTGCCGTGATGCTGCATCTGGCGCGCAAGGCATTTGCGCCGGGCAAGCCGCCGTTCCCGCTGATGCATGTGGACACCACCTGGAAATTCCAGGACATGTACGCCCTGCGCGACAAGCAGGCAGCCGAAGGCTGGGACCTGATCGTGCATGTGAATGAAGAGGGCGTGAAGGCTAACGTCAACCCCTTCACGGTCGGCAGTGCCAAGCACACCGACGTGATGAAGACCGAGGGCCTGAAACAGGCGCTGAACAAATACGGTTTTGATGCGGCCTTTGGTGGCGCGCGCCGTGACGAAGAAAAGTCGCGCGCCAAGGAACGTGTGTATTCCTTCCGCGACAAGAATCACCGCTGGGACCCGAAAAACCAGCGTCCGGAACTCTGGAATATCTACAACAGCAAGATCGACAAGGGCGAGAGCATCCGCGTGTTCCCGCTGTCCAACTGGACCGAGCTGGATATCTGGCAGTACATCTACCTGGAAAACATCGACATCGTACCGCTGTACTTTGCCGCCGAGCGTGAAGTGGTCAACCTCAATGGCACGCTGGTGATGATTGATGACGACCGCATCCTGCAATACCTGACGCCCGAGCAAAAAGCCAGCATCACCAAGAAGCAGGTGCGCTTCCGCACGCTGGGCTGTTACCCGCTGACCGGCGCGGTGGAGTCCACTGCGGCCACGCTGCCGGAGGTGATTCAGGAAATGCTGCTGACCACCACCAGTGAGCGTCAGGGCCGTCTGATCGACCATGATCAGGCCGGTTCGATGGAAAAGAAAAAGATGGAAGGCTATTTCTAAGCCCGTTCTAAGCCCGGCTCCATCCAGTCACCATTCTGAAGAATTGATGTCCATCGCCCTGGCGGTGGGCTACAGCGGAAAGAACGATCATGTCTCACCAGTCCGAGCTGATTGCCAGCGATATCCTGGAATACCTGAAACAGCATGAAAACAAGGACATGCTGCGCTTTATCACCTGTGGCAATGTCGATGATGGCAAATCCACGCTGATTGGCCGCCTGCTGCACGACTCCAAGCTGATTTTCGAAGACCAGCTGGCCGCCATCGAGCGCGACTCGAAAAAGTACAACACCACCGACCAGGAAATCGACCTGGCCTTGCTGGTGGATGGCCTGCAAGCCGAGCGCGAGCAAGGCATTACCATCGACGTGGCCTATCGCTACTTCAGCACCGAAAAGCGCAAGTTCATCATTGCCGACTGCCCGGGGCACGAGCAATACACCCGTAACATGGCTACCGGCGCGTCCACCTGCAATCTGGCGGTGATCCTGATCGACGCCCGCCGTGGCGTGCAAACCCAGACCCGTCGTCACAGCTTTATTGTCAGCCTGCTGGGCATCAAGCACGTGATTGTGGCCATCAACAAGATGGACCTGGTAGAGCACAGCCAGCAAGTGTATGAGCGCATCCGTGAAGAATACCTGGCCTTTTCCGAGCACCTGACCATTCCGGACATCCGCTTTGTGCCGATCTCTGCCCTGCGTGGTGACAATGTGGTGACCCGCAGCGAAAACATGGGCTGGTATCAGGGTGCCACCCTGATGGAGCTGCTGGAAAGCGTACAGGTAAGCCATGACGTAGCGCTGGAGGCCTTCCGCCTGCCGGTGCAGTACGTCAACCGCCCGAATCTGGATTTCCGCGGTTTCTGCGGCACCGTGGTGGCGGGTGAAGTGAAGCCGGGTGATGCGATTGTGGCCTTGCCATCCGGCAAGCGCAGCAAGGTGAAGGAAGTGGTCACCTTTGAAGGCAATCAGCCCTCTGCTTTTGTCGGTCAGGCCATTACCCTGACCCTGGAAGATGAAATCGACATTTCCCGCGGCGACATGATTGTGCGTGCCGGCGAGCAGCAACCGAATGTGGCGCAGGCATTTGACGCCCATGTGGTGTGGATGGCCGAGGCATCGCTGGTGGTGGGCAAGGAATACGGTTTCAAGCTGGCGGGCAAGGTGGTGAGCGGGCGTGTGGCTGCCATCGAGCACCGCGTTGATGTCAACTCGCTGCAGCAGTTCGACGCACAAGAGCTGGCGCTGAACGAAATCGCCCTGTGCCGCGTGGAGCTTAACGCGCCGGTGGTGTTTGATGCCTATGCCCAGTGCCGTGGCACCGGCAGCTTCATCATCATCGACCGCCTGTCCAATGCCACTGCCGCTGCCGGCATGGTGACGGCAGCTGCCGAATCCGCTGCCGAGCCGGTGAGCGACGAACTGGCCCGCCTGCGTGTCTTCGAGCTGGAATTCAACCAGCTGGTGCGCAAGCACTTCCCGCACTGGGAAGCCAAGGATATTTCCAAGTTGCTGTAAATTTTCCGGCAGACCTTGCTGCATCTGCGCTGTGGCGGATTCGGCAAGGTCCGGCGATGCATCCGGCCAGCGCACCTGTCATGGGCGCTGGTTTTTCATTTCTTGCAAGCACCATGGCCGCTTGCGGTACCGCCTGCGCGGCATTCAGCGGGGTTCATGCTGGCTGTCGGCCCTGTCACGCATGGCAGAAAGCTTTACATACAGCGTGCTGCGCGAGATGCCCAGCGAGCGGGCCGCCTGCGACAGATTGCCCTTGGCATGGGCGATGGCAGCCTGTATGGCGTGTTTTTCCATCTCGGCCAGCCGCCTGACCTCATTGGGCAGGACCGTCGGCACGGCTGGCTCCGGCCTGCGCTCCCCGGCCGCGGCCAGCTCGGCGGGTAGCAGGTCCGGGTCGATTTGCTGGCCCTCGCTGAGGGCAAACAGCGTTTCGTAGACGTTTTTCAGTTGGCGGATATTGCCGGGCCAATCGTGGTTTTCCAGTGCTTGCCGGGTGGGCTGATCGAGCGTTTTGGCCGGTACGCCATACTTGCGGGCAAAGCAGCGGTTGAGGTGTTCGATGATCTGGCTGATGTCCTCCCGCCGTTCCCGCAGTGCGGGCAGGGCCAGGGTGGTGACGCAGAGCCGGTGATAGAGGTCGGCGCGAAAACGCCCGGCCTTGACCTCGCCCTGCAGGTCGCGGTTGGTGGCGGCGATGATGCGCACCGACACCCGTCTTTCGCGGCTATCGCCCAGTCGCACGATCATGCCATCCTGCAGTACCCGCAGCAGATGGGGCTGCATCGCCAGCGGCATTTCGCCGATTTCGTCCAGAAACAGGCTACCGCCGTGCGCCTGTTCAAACTTGCCAGCGGCCCCGCCGCGGCGCGCGCCGGTAAAAGCGCCTTCGGCATAGCCAAACAATTCGCTGGCCAGCAATTCCTGGGTGAAGGCGCCGCAATTCACCGCCACAAACGGCGCATGCGGATGGTTGCCGGACTGGTGAATGGCGCGGGCAAACACTTCCTTGCCGACACCGGTTTCTCCCAGCAGCATCACCGGCAGGTCCAGCGGTGCCAGGCGCCTTGCCCTGGTCTTGACGCTTTGCAGCAGCGCGCTGCTGCCGATGATGTCGGCAAAGGCATCGTGAGGGGCTGCCAGGGCGGCGGGGGGCGGGTCGCTGCCGCTTGCGCCCTGGCTTGGCGGACGAGCCAGGGGAATGAGCAGCAGGCTACCCAGTACCTCGCCATCGAGCCGCAGCACATGCAGCCAGTCCTGGTTCAGCCAGGCAGGCAGCGGGTCATGGCCGGCCTGTTTCCCCGGGGTGAGATCAGCCGCCGGCACCCGGCTGCCGACTTCCAGCTGCTGGCTGATGCCATGTTTTTCCTGGGCGATGGCCCATTTGCCATTGGTTCTCACGACCTTGCCATCGCGGTCCAGCAGGATGACGCAGGCGTTGGCATGGCGGGTGAATGCGTCGGCCGATTGCGCCAGCAGACGGGCCTCGCGCTCATGGCCACGGCGGGATAGCAAGGACGCGATCTGGCTGGCGGCGGTCATGACCAGGCCCAGCGAGTGGCCATGAAAGGTTTCCTTTTCCCCGGAAATGTCGATCACGCCCAACAGCTTGCCGGAGTGTGGGTCGAGTACCGGTGCGGCGGCGCAGGTCCAGTGTTTGACGTCCTTGCAGTAATGCTCGCTGGCGTAGATCTGTACCGGGGCATGGGTGGCAATGGCGGTGCCGATGGCATTGGTGCCGATCAGCGATTCCACCCAGCAGCCTCCCGGTGCCAGATTGACCTGCTCACCGGCATGGCGTGCTTTGGATGCGCCATGCAGGTCGAGGATGGTGCCGTTGGGGTCGGTCAGCATCAGTAGCGAGCCGGATTCGTGTACTACCTCAGCCAGCAGGGCGATGACCGGGTGCGCTGCCTGGTAGAGCTCGCTGGCCTGGTGGCGCAGCGCTGGCAGCTGCTCGGCGCTGGCAAGCGTGGGGGCGCCCGGACAGAGTGGGTCGACGGCCTTGGAGCGACAGCGCCACCATGACTCCAGAATCACATTGCGGACATTGCCGGGGCATGGGCTGATGTTCTGGACAAATCGCTCCCAGGAGGCGGCGACCGTGCGCTCGTCACCGACTCGCGGAATCAGCAGGCTGGTGGTGTGCATTCGGATGTGCTCATGTTGGATGGCAAAACCGGCAAGCGGATGGCTCAAAGTATAAAACCATTTCTCACAGTCAATTAATATTATTTAAATCAATGACTTGTGCGATGCAGCATGTCCGGCGCAGAGCGTCCGCCATCCGGACAGTTGCTGCAGCTTGTCCGGATGGCGGACGCTCCGCACCGCATGGCGTGCCATGGCGGCTGCAAGGTAGTTTGTAGTTATGTCATTGAAAATAAAAGATATTCATAGGATATTTCTGAAATTTTCATATGGCACGGATATTGCCAAATCAAGTGTGGGGGAAACGCCCCGGCTAGCAGGACGCGCTGGCAAGGCAGTAGCGGGCAGCGGCCTGATCAACAGCACACACCGAGGAGGCAATATGCAATCCGAGCAGTCAAACGTACAGGTCATGGGCATCGATGCCGGCGGCACGATGACCGATACCTTTTTTGTACGCGCCGACGGACGCTTTGTGGTGGGCAAGGCACAGAGCAATCCGGAGGACGAATCGCTGGCGATTTACCACTCGTCGGTCGATGCCCTGGCGCACTGGCAACGGGAAGTCGACGATGTCTTTCCGGAACTGGTGACCTGCGTGTACTCCGGCACGGCCATGCTCAACCGCATCCTGATGCGCAAGGGGCTGGCTGTCGGCCTGATCTGCAACAAGGGTTTCGAGCAAATCCACTCCATGGGCCGGGCGCTGCAAAGCTATCTGGGCTACGCGCTGGAAGACCGCATCCATCTGAATACCCATCGTTACGACGAGCCGTTGGTGCCGGTTGCGCGTACCCGTGGTGTGACCGAGCGTACCGATGTGCAGGGCAGGGTGGTGATTCCGCTGCGCGAAGAGGACGTGCGGCAGGCGGTACGCGAGCTGGTGGAGGCCGGCTCCCAAGCCATTGTCATCTGCCTGCTGCAATCCCATAAGAATGCAGCCAGCGAACTGCGGGCGCGCGATCTGGCCAGGGAGGAGCTGGCCCGGTTGCAGGTGGATATTCCGGTGTTTGCCTCGGTGGACTACTACCCGTCGCGCAAGGAAAGCCACCGCATGAACACCACCATTCTCGAAGCCTATGGTGCCGAACCTTCGCGCCAGACCCTGAAAAAGGTCAGCGACCGCTTCAAGAAGCACGGTGCCCGGTTTGACCTGCGCGTCATGGCCACCCATGGCGGCACCATCAGCTGGAAAGCCAAGGAGCTGGCCCGCACCATCGTGTCCGGCCCGATTGGCGGGGTGATCGGCTCCAGGCTGCTGGGCGAATACCTGGGCGACGAAAACATTGCCTGTTCCGATATCGGTGGTACCAGCTTTGATGTGGCGCTGATCACCAAGGGCAGCTTTGCCATCAGGTCCGACCCGGACATGGCCCGGCTGGTGCTGTCGCTGCCGCTGGTGGCAATGGATTCGGTCGGCGCCGGTGCCGGCAGCTTTGTACGGCTGGATCCCTACAGCAAATCCATCAAGCTGGGGCCGGACAGTGCCGGTTACCGCGTGGGTACCTGCTGGCCGGAGAGTGGTCTGGATACTGTTTCCGTCTCCGATTGCCACGTGGTGTTGGGCTATCTCAATCCGGACAATTTCCTGGGGGGCGCCATCAAGCTGGATGTGCAGCGCGCCCGTGAGCACATCAAGGCGCAAATCGCCGATCCGCTCGGTCTGTCGGTCGAAGACGCCGCGGCCGGGGTGATCGAGCTGCTTGACCTCACCCTGTCCGAATACCTGCGAGCCAATATCAGCGCCAAGGGCTACAACCCGGCTGAGTTCACCTGTTTCTCCTACGGTGGTGCCGGCCCGGTACATACCTATGGCTACACCGAAGGCGTCGGTTTCAAGGATGTGGTGGTGCCGGCCTGGGCGGCTGGTTTCTCGGCCTTCGGCTGTGCTTGTGCCGATTTCGAATACCGCTACGACAAGTCGGTGGACCTGGGGCTGGCCCAGTTTGCCAGCGACGAGCTCAAGGCAGCGGCCTGCGCCACGTTGCAGCAAGCCTGGCAGGAACTGGCGGTCAAGGTGATCGACGAGTTCGTGATCAATGGCTTCCAGCCGCAAGACGTACTGCTGATCCCCGGCTACAAGATGCAGTACATGGGCCAGCTGAATGATCTGGAAATCGTCTCGCCCGTGTCCAGCGCGGCGACAGCGCAAGACTGGGACCGCATCGTGGCCAGTTTCGAAACCACCTATGGCCGGGTTTATGCCAGCTCGGCACGTTCGCCGGAGCTGGGCTTCTCCATCACCGGCGCCATCCTGCGCGGCATGGTGGTGACGCAGAAGCCGGTACTGCCGGAAGACCCGGATGCCGGTCCGACACCGCCAGCGCAAGCCTACCTCGGCACTCGCCCGTTCTATCGTCACAAACAATGGCGCGAAGCCGCGCTGTGGAAAATGGAAGCGCTCAAGGCCGGCAACCACATCACCGGCCCCGCCATCATCGAGTCGGACGCCACCACCTTTGTGGTCCCGGATGGCTTTGAAACGACGATAGACAAGCACCGCTTGTTCCATCTCAAACAAGTCAAATAAGGAGACAAACCATGAACCAGATGAGCAATCAGGAAATCGGCGTCGGCTATCTGCTGGCCAGTGGCCTGACACTGAAGCAGCACCGCGATGCCATCATTGCCCGCACCCGGGCGACCGGCTATTACAACGGCCTGGAGAAGCTGGAACTGCGCGACAGCGACCCGATCGGCTATGAAAAACTGTTCTCCAAACTGCGCGGCGGCCTAGTGCATGCCCGTGAAACCGCCAAGAAGATTGCCGCCAGCCCCATCGTGGAACAGGAAGGCGAGCTGTGCTTCACCCTGTACAACGCTGCCGGCGACTGCGTGCTGACTTCCACCGGCATCATCATCCATGTCGGCACCATGGGCGCGGCGATCAAGTACATGATCGAGAACAACTGGGAAGCCAATCCGATGATCAATCCCGGTGACATGTTCACCACCAACGATTGCGCCATCGGCAATGTGCACCCCTGCGACATCGCCACCATCGTGCCGATATTCTGGGAAGGCAAGCTGATCGGCTGGGTAGGCGGGGTCACGCATGTGATCGATACCGGTTCGGTTACGCCGGGCTCCATGTCCACCGGCCAGACCCAGCGCTTTGGCGACGGCTACATGATCACCTGCCGCAAGACCGGCATCAACGACGAGCCGCTGCGCGACTGGCTGCATGAAAGCCAGCGTTCGGTCCGCACGCCGAAGTACTGGATACTCGACGAAAAAACCCGTATCGCCGGCTGCCACATGATTCGCGAACTGGTGGAGGAGGTGATCCGTGCCGATGGCCTGGCAGCCTACGAGAAGTTCTCCCACGAGGTGATCGAAGAAGGTCGCCGTGGCCTGATGAGCCGGGTCAAGGCCATGACCCTGCCGGGCATTTACCGCAAGGTGTCGTTTGTCGACGTGCCCTACAAGCACGAAGACGTGCAGGTCTCCAATGCTTTTGCCAAGCTGGATTCCATCATGCACTCGCCGTGCGAGATGACCATCCGTGCCGACGGCAAATGGCGGCTGGACTTCGAAGGCGCCAGCCGCTGGGGCTGGCATACCTTCAATGCCCACCAGGTGGCCTTTACCTCCGGCATCTGGGTGATGATGTGCCAAACCCTGGTGCCGACGCAGCGCATCAACGACGGTGCCTATTACGCCACCGAATTCCGCCTGCCCAAAGGAACCTGGTGCAACCCGGATGACCGCCGCACCGGCCATGCCTACGCCTGGCACTTCCTGGTGTCCGGCTGGTCCGCCTTGTGGCGTGGCCTGGGGCAGTCCTACTTCAGCCGCGGCTACCTGGAAGAAGTCAATGCGGGTAATGCCAATACCTCCAACTGGCTGCAGGGTGGCGGCATCAATCAGGATGGCGAGATTCACGCCGTCAACAGCTTTGAAGCCTCCTCTTGCGGGACCGGGGCCTGCGCGGTGAAAGACGGCCTGAACCACGCCGCCGCCATCTGGAATCCGGAAGGCGACATGGGGGATATCGAAATCTGGGAAATGGCGGAACCGCTGCTCTACCTGGGTCGCAATGTCAAAGCCAACTCCGGCGGCTATGGCAAATATCGTGGCGGCTGCGGTTTTGAAACCCTGCGCATGGTGTGGAACGCACAAGACTGGACCATGTTCTTCATGGGCAATGGTTTCATGAACAGCGACTGGGGCATGATGGGCGGCTATCCCTCGGCCACCGGCTATCGTTTCGAGGCGCACAAGACCGGCCTTGCCCGGCGCATTGCCAATGGCGAAAGCCTGCCGCTGGGGGGCGACATCAACCCGAGTGCGCCGACCTATGAGCAGCACATCGACGCCACTGCCCGCGTCAAGCGCGACAAGCAGTGCATCACCACCGAAGACTGCTACGACAACTACGACCTGTACCTGAATTACCTGCGCGGCGGGCCGGGTTTTGGTGACCCGCTGGATCGTGAGGTGAAGGCCATCGAAAACGACCTGAACCTGAACTATCTGCTGCCGGAATACGCCCGGAAGGTTTACGGCGCCGTGTTCACGCAGGACGCCAAAGGCGTGTACAGCGTGGATGCCGCCAGGACACAGGCGCGCCGTGGCGAAATCCGCCAGGAGCGGCTGGCACGCGCCCAGCCTACCCGCGAGTGGATGAAGCAAGAGCGGGAACGCATCCTAGCCAAGGATGCGTCGGTACAGGTGCAGCACATGTTTGCCACCAGCTTTGCCTTGTCCGGGAAGTTCACCCGCTCCTTTAAGGAATTCTGGAGCTTGCCGGCCGAGTGGCAGCTGCTGGAGGACGAGCTGGATGTGCCGACCTACGGCTCCAGGCACCGCATGGATCTGTCGTTGATGCCGGATGTCACGACCGTGGTGCAGGTTGAAGAGTGATTTTCCGTCCGCGCAAATAGCCGAATCAAGGAGCAAGCAATGTCTTACACGAACGAACAGGTAGCCCACCTGGTAGAAGGCACGCTGGACTGGGAAACCACCTTCCGCATGCTGTCCATGCCCAAGGACAATAGCCGTTTTGCACAATACCTGGCGGCGCTGCAGGCCAAAGTCGGCTTCCCCGACCGCATCGTCCTGCCGCTGGGGCCGCATTTGTATATCGTGCAATCGGCCAGGGATAAAAAGTGGCTGATCCAGTGCGATTGCGGTCACGCATTCTGCGGCTACAAGGACAACTGGAAGCTGCATGCCGCCATCTATGTGCGCGATACCGAAGCCGCCATGACCGAGGTGTACCCGGCGCTGATGGCGCCGGATACCAGGTGGCAGGTCTACCGCGAGTACTATTGTCCAAGCTGCGGCACCATGCATGATGTGGAAGCGCCGACGCCGTGGTATCCGGTGATACACGACTTCGAGCCGGACATCGACACCTTCTACAAGGAGTGGGTGAACTTGCCGCTACCCGAGCGGCTTGACTGAGCCGGCAGCTGCTTGAGCGCGCAGCAACAAGGCCCCCGCCTCTGGCGGGGGCCTTGCACATGATTCAGTCCTGTCCGGTGGCCTGGCGATACTGGCGCGGGGTCAGGCCGGTCAGCGCCTTGAACTGGCGGCTGAAGGCGCTGTGGTCGGTATAGCCGCAGTGCAGGGCGACATCGGTGATGGGCATGTCGCTATGCAGCAGGCGGTGGGCGTGTTCCAGCCGCGCCTTGTGAATCATCTGGCGCGGGGTCAGGTGGAACACCTTCTTGCAATAGCGCTCCAGCTGGGCCGCGGACACGCCGGCAATGGCGGTGAGCTCTGCCATGCTCAGCGGGCGGTTGAAGTGCTGGCGGATGAACTCGTCCACCGCCACCAGCCGCTTGTAGGCCGGGTGGGTCTTGCTGGCAGATTGCAGGTCCAGCGAAATGCCGATCAGCCCGATGATTGCATTGGCCTGGCTGTACAGCGGCCATTTGTAAGTCAGACACCAGCCCGGCTCGCGGTTCTTGAACAGATGCAGTTCCAGCTGGCTTTCCAGTACCAGCCCGCCTTCCAGCACTTTCATGTCCTGCGCGGTATACACCGGCCCCAGCTGGGCCGGAAACACCTCGGCACTGGTCTTGCCCAGCAGCGGCTGCCGGCTTTTCAGGCCGCAGCGCTCCACCAGCGTCTGGTTGGCCAGCAGATAACGCGCCTGCGCATCCTTGATGAAGATGGCGGCATTGGGGATCAGGTCCAGCACCGGCAGCAGCGGTCCCAGTGCATCCAGCAGGCTGTCCAGGCTGGCCGGACGCGTTGTTTGCTGCCACTTGGCCATGCTGTCCACCAGATCGCCGGTCATGATTGTTCCCCTCGGTATTGTGTGCGCTGGTCCGGCCGGTTGCCGGACATGGCGGCACAGTCCTGTCTGGCCCATTGTGCTGCAAAAACAGCAATTGTGCCGATTTCGTCATTGTCGCTGATGATAAGCATCAAGATTAACGGCCGCAATAACGCCATTCTATGCAGGTGCTGACGAAGACGGATCCGGCGTGAACAGGCAATGGAATCAATGTCCTGCATGCTATTGCTGCCTTGGTTTTTTCATGGGGCATGCCTGCCGACCGTCCTGCAAGTTCTTACTGAATGGACAGGCTTATGCAAGAGATACACATCATCGACTCCCACACCGGCGGCGAACCCACCCGGCTGGTAATGCGCGGTTTTCCCGATCTGGGCGGCGGCAGCATGGCGGAGCGGCGCGAAGTATTGCGCCAGCAGCACGACCGGTGGCGCCGCGCCTGCCTGCTGGAACCGCGTGGCAGCGAAGTGCTGGTGGGCGCGCTGTATTGCCCGCCGGTGTCGCCGGATGCCAGCTGCGGGGTGATCTTCTTCAACAACACCGGTTATCTGGGCATGTGCGGCCACGGCACCATCGGCCTGATTGCCTCGCTGCATTACCAGGGCCTGCTTGCACCGGGTGTACACAAGATCGACACCCCGGTGGGACAGGTCAGCGCCACCCTGCATGAAGATGGTGCAGTGACGCTGGGCAATGTGCCGGCTTACCGCTATCGCCAGCAGGTGGCGGTGAATGTACCCGGCTACGGTGTGTTCCACGGCGATATTGCCTGGGGCGGCAACTGGTTCTTCCTGGTATCCGAGCATGGCATGGCGCTGGAAATAGCCAATGTCGAGGCACTGACCACCTTCACCTGGGCCATGTTGCAGGCGCTGGAAGCACAGGGCATCACCGGGGCCGATGGCGCGCTGATCGACCATGTCGAGCTGTTTGCCGACGATGCCAGCGCTGACAGCCGTAACTTTGTCATGTGCCCCGGTAAGGCTTATGACCGCTCGCCCTGCGGCACCGGCACCAGCGCCAAGCTGGCCTGCCTGGCTGCCGACGGCAAGCTGGCCGAAGGCGCGCACTGGGTGCAGGCCGGCATTACCGGCAGCCAGTTCGTCGGCCACTACCAGCGCGAGGGCGATGTCATCCGTCCCTTCATTACCGGCCGCGCTTATGTCACGGCCAGCAGCACCCTGCTGATCGACCCGCAAGACCCTTTCGCCTGGGGCATCTGAACCCCGCACTGTACAGACAACACCCCATACACACATACAAGCTGCAAGGAGCAAAACAATGAGCGACAACATTTTCACCGGCTGCATCCCGGCCCTGATGACCCCGTGTACCGCCGAGCGCAAGCCGGACTTTGACGCGCTGGTAGCAAAGGGGCGCGAGCTGATTGCCGCCGGCATGAGCGCGGTGGTGTATTGCGGCTCGATGGGCGACTGGCCGCTCCTGACCGAAGCCGAGCGTCAGGAAGGCGTGGCCCGGCTGGTGGCTGCCGGCGTGCCCACCATTGTCGGCACCGGTGCGGTGAACACCCGCGAGGCGGTGTCCCATGCCGCCCATGCCGCCCGCGTTGGCGCCCATGGCCTGATGGTGATTCCGCGCGTGCTGTCGCGTGGTGCGTCCCCGACCGCGCAGAAAGCCCACTTTTCCGCCATTCTGGCTGCCGCACCCGATTTGCCCGCCGTCATCTACAACAGCCCTTACTACGGCTTTGCCACCCGTGCCGACCTGTTCTTCGAACTGCGTCGCAGCTATCCCAACCTGATTGGCTTCAAGGAATTCGGCGGTGCTGCCGACATGCGCTACGCCGCCGAGCACATCACCTCGCAGGATGATCAGGTCACGCTGATGGTGGGGGTGGACACCCAGGTGGTGCATGGCTTCGTCAACTGCAATGCCACCGGCGCCATTACCGGCATTGGCAATGCACTGCCGCGCGAGGTGCTGCATCTGGTGGCCCTGAGCAAGGCGGCGGCCAAGGGCGACGCCGTGGCACGCCGTCAGGCGCGCGAGCTGGAATCCGCGCTGGCGGTGCTGTCCTCCTTCGATGAAGGCTGCGACCTGGTGCTGTATTACAAGTACTTGATGGTGCTGAACGGGGATGCCGAATACAGCCTGCACTTCAACGAAAGCGACGTACTGAGCGAAGCCCAGCGCCGTTATGCCGAAACCCAGTACACGCTATTCCGCAACTGGTACCGCAACTGGTTGGCCGGGCTGAACGTAGCCTGAGCCAACAACAGAGCAGCCGTGCCACGCTGCTGCGTGGCCGGGCTTTCACTTCAAGCAGGAAATCCTATGAATCTGACAGGCCAGATGCTGATTGGCGGGCAATCCGTCAGCGGCACGCGTGAAGCCCTGCACGCCATCAACCCGGCTACCGGCCAATCCTTGCAACCAGGCTATGCCGGGGGCGATCAGGCACACGTCGAACAGGCAGGTGCACTGGCCTGGGCCGCCTTTGATGCCTACCGCGAAACCACACCAGCGCAGCGGGCGCAGTTGCTGCAAACCATTGCCGAGGAAATCGAAGCCTTGGGCGATGTGCTGATTGACCGCGCCATGGCGGAAACCGGCTTGCCGCAAGCGCGTTTGCAGGGCGAGCGGGCCCGCACTTGCGGCCAGCTGCGCATGTTTGCCCGTACCGTTCTGGCTGGCGAATGGCTGGATGTGCGGGTAGACCCGGCCCAGCCTGCACGCCAGCCGCTGCCGCGTGCCGACTTGCGCCAGCGCCAGATCCCGCTGGGGCCGGTGGCGGTATTCGGCGCCAGCAATTTCCCGCTGGCGTTTTCAGTAGCCGGGGGCGATACCGCCTCGGCACTGGCGGCCGGTTGCCCGGTCATCGTCAAGGCGCACAGCGCCCATCCCGGCAGCAGCGAACTGGTGGGCCAGGCCATTGTGCGCGCGCTGCAACAGTGCGGCCTGCCCGCCGGGGTATTCGCGCTGCTGTTTGGCAGTGGCCGCGAAGTAGGGCAGGCACTGGTGAATGATGCGCGCATCAAGGCGGTGGGCTTTACCGGATCGCGTGCTGGCGGTCTGGCGCTGTGTCAGACCGCACAGCAGCGTGCGGAGCCGATCCCGGTCTATGCGGAAATGAGTTCCACCAATCCGGTGTTCCTGCTGCCAGCAGCCCTGCAGGCGCGCAGCGATGTGCTGGCACAGGGTTTTGTCGGCTCGCTGACGCAGGGGGCAGGGCAGTTCTGTACCAACCCCGGCCTGTTGGTGGCGGTACAAGGGCCAGCGCTGGAAGCGTTTGTCGCCAGCGCAGCCGAGCTGCTGCAACACAGTGCGGCGCAAACCATGCTTACACCGGGCATCTGGGCAGCGTATCAGGACGGGGTGGACAGCCTGTCCCGCCACGCCAGCACGATAGCCAGCGGCTTGTTGCCCAGCGGGCCCAACCAGTGCCAGGCACAGCTGCTGCGGGTGACTGCGGCGGAATACCTGGCCAGTCCGGCCTTGCAGGCCGAGGTGTTCGGCGCTGCCGCGCTGATTGTGCAATGCCGCGATGAAGCAGAACGGTTGCAACTGGCCGAGGCGCTGGAAGGCCAGCTCACCGCCACGCTGCAACTGGATGACGACGATATCGCCTTGGCGCGTGTGCTACTGCCGGTGCTGGAGCGCAAGGCGGGCCGCATCCTGGTCAATGGCTGGCCTACCGGGGTGGAAGTGTGTGACGCCATGGTGCATGGCGGGCCGTTCCCGGCCACCTCGGATGTGCGTGCCACTTCGGTGGGAACCGCAGCCATCCAGCGCTTCCTGCGCCCGGTGTGCTATCAGGACCTGCCGGATGGACTACTGCCGACTGCCCTGAAACATGCCAATCCGCTGGCGCTGCGCCGGCTGGTCAATGGCGTGCGGGAGACCTGAGCCATGGCCGACACCCTTGTCGCGGGAGATGAAGTCATTGTGGTGGGGGGCGGGGTGGTGGGCATCGCCATTGCCCTGCATCTGCGGCTGACTGGCTTGGCCGTCACCCTGCTGGACCGTGGCGAACCGGCCATGGAAACCAGTTATGGCAATGCCGGTGCCTTTGCCATCAGCGATGTGATACCGCTGGCCGAACCCGGCGTGCTGCGCAAGGTGCCGGGCTGGATGCTGGACCCGCTGGGGCCGCTGGCCCTGCGCTGGCGCTACCTGCCCAGCCTGCTGCCATGGCTGCTGCGTTTTCTGGCTGCCAGCCGTCCCAGCCGGGTGGCATCACTTACGGCTGAACTGTCCGCCTTGCTGGGCCGGGTGAATAGCGACTACGCCGCGCTGATCGCCCAGGCCGGGCTGGGGGGCATGTGGCGGCGCCACGGCAATCTCACCCTCTACCGTAATCAACAGGAATTCGATGCGGCCCTGCCTGCCTGGGAGGAGAAACGCCGCCACGGCGTGCAGTGGCAGGCCCTGTCACGCAGCCAGTTACAGGAACAAGAACCGTTGTTGGCCGCGGAATGGCAATACGCGGTGCGGGTGCCGGACTGGTCGCACGTGGACGACCCCTACACCTTCAGCCGTGGCCTGTTTGATGCCTTCATCCGTGCCGGTGGACGGTTTGTGCAGGATGAGGTGCTGGCTACTGTCGAGGGGGACGGGCGGGTGAGCGGAGTGGAGACAGCCAGCCATGGCCGCCTGTCGGCCGCCGCCACGGTGATTGCCTGCGGCGTGTGGAGCGACCGTTTTACCCGTCAGCACCGTTACCGCGTGCCACTGGAAAGCGAACGTGGCTATCACGTCAACCTGCCCAGGGCCGGAGTGAAGCTGCATCACTTCATCCAGTGTGCCAGCGAGAGCTTTGTCATTTTGCCGATGACGGGTGGCGGCCTGCGGCTGGCCGGCACGGTGGAGCTGGCACACCGCGATGCGCCACCCGACTGGCGGCGCGCCCACATCCTGCTGGACAAGGCGCGGCGCATCGTCGGCGATTTTTCCACCGAAGACATGACGGTGTGGATGGGCAACCGCCCCTCGCTGCCGGATACCCTGCCCATCATCGGCCCGGCACCGCAGCAGCCCGGCCTGTGGTTTGCCACCGGCCACGGCCATCTGGGCCTCACGCTGGCGGCCACCACGGCGGCCTTGCTGGGTGATTTGTTACAGGGCCGTGCACCGGCACTGGATATGCAGCCCTACCGCTTGCAACGGTTTTGATCCTGTCAGGCGCCGGCGCAGACCGGTCATGACGGGGGAGCAGTAGCAGGGGAAACCAGCGGGTTTCTCTTGAATAAATGCAGCATCAAAGGAGAAATGACATGGCACAGAAGAAACTGTTTGCAGAAATGAACTGGGTGGTGGCGCTGGGCGGCATGATGATGCCGTTTGCCATGGCCGCCGCCCATGCCGACACCGTGGTGAAAATCGGCTTTTCCTCGCCGCTGTCCGGCCCGCAGGCCCACTATGGCAAGGACAATGAAAACGCCACCAAAATGGCGATTGACGACATCAATGCCAAGGGCCTGATGGTGGGCGGGCAAAAGATCAAGTTCGAGCTGGTGTCGGAAGATGACCAGGCCGACCCGCGCGTTGGCACCCAGGCGGCACAACGGCTGGTGGATGCCGGGGTGAAGGCGGTGATTGGCCACTTCAATTCCGGGGTGTCCATTCCTGCTTCACGCATTTATTCGGAGGCGGGCATTCCGCAGCTGTCAGTGTCCACCAACCCGGCTTACACCCAGCAAGGCTACAAAACCACCTTCCGCCTGGTAGGCAGCGACAGCCAGATTGGCGGCTCGCTGGGCCAGTTTGCGGTGAAATCGCTCAAGGCCACGCGCATCGTGGCGATTGACGACCGCACCGCCTATGGCCAGGGCATTGCCGACGAATTCGTCAAGGCAGTGACCGCCAATGGCGGCAAGGTGCTGCGGCGTGAATTCACCTCTGACAAGGCGACGGATTTCACCTCCATCCTCACCGCGGTGAAGGCGGTCAATCCGGAAGTCATCTTCTATGGCGGGGCCGATGCCCAGGCCGCGCCGATGGCCAAGCAGCTCAAGCGGCTGGGGCTGAAAGCCAAGCTGATGGGCGGCGACATGATGAACACGCCCACCTTTATCCAGCTGGCTGGTGCGGATGCCGCCGGGCATTACTCGGCCGTGGCTGGCGGCATCCTGGCGGCCCGCCCGGCTGGCAAGGAGTTTGAACGTCGCTACAAGGAGCGCTTCCATCAGGATGTGGTGCTGCTGGGGCCGCAGTTTTACGACGGCGTGATGCTGGTGGCCGAGGCCATGAAGCAGGCCGGCTCGGTGGAACCCGCGAAATACCTGCCCAAGCTGGCGGCCATCCGTTACAGCGGCGTGACGGCCGACTTTGCTTTTGCCCCCAATGGCAATCTGCTGAAGGCACCAGTCACCCTGTCCGTAGTCAAGAACAATGCCTGGGAAGTACAAACAGTAGTGCGCTAGACCGGGCGGCTTTTGCAGTTTTTCCCCGCGCTTCTCATCAGTCTCATGCTTGGGCTGGCTGCCATCTGGCAGGCCAGCCGTTTTTTTGGCGATGCCAGACAGCAAAAAGGCCATCGCGCGGGATGGCCTGGCTGGAGCGGGGCGGGCTTACAGATCGCCGCCGGTTTCCAGAATGAAACCGGCCTTGGCATCCTGGCCCAGTTGCTCCACCAGATAGGGCAGCACTTGTTTCAGGGTTTCCGGCAAGGTCCATGGCGGGTTGAGCAGGAACATGCCGCTGCCGTACATGCCAAAGCCGTCGGCTGATGGTGCTTGTACATGCAGCTCGGCGCGCAGCCAGCTCTTGGCCGGCAGCTTTTTCAGCTCCTTGGGCAGCTCTTTCATCTCGGCGCGCTGCAGGCAGGGGTACCACACTGCATAGACACCGGTGGCAAAGCGCTTCAAGCCTTCTTTCAGTGCGGTCACTACATGCTGGTAGTCGCGCTTGTCTTCGTAGGGCGGGTCGATCAGTACCAGGCCACGGCGCGGCGGTGGCGGCAGAATGGCCTTGATGCCTTCAAAGCCATTGGCCTGTTGCAGCTGGGTACGGCGCGGCTGGCCGCCGAAGTTCTGCTCCAGCAGCTGGAAATCAGTAGGGTGCAGCTCAAACAGGCGCAGCTTGTCGCTTTGCGGCATCACCGCGGCCGCGCACCAGGGCGAGCCGGGGTAGAAACGCAGCTCGCCATCCGGGTTCATTTCGCGCACCACATCCACATAAGCCGCCACGGCAGGTGGCAGGTCGCTACGGTCCCACAGCCGGGCAATGCCGCTCAGGTATTCGGCATTCTTGGCGGCGTAGCCTTCCTGCAGGGCATAGCCACCGGCACCGGCATGGGTGTCGATATACCAGTAGGGTTTGTCTTTCTGGCCCAGGTAGTCCAGTACGGCAATTTCAATCAGGTGCTTGAGCACGTCGGCGTGGTTGCCGGCGTGAAAGGCGTGGCGATAACTCAGCATGCATCAGCTTTCTAAGACAGTGGCGGCATTGTAGCGGATTTGGGTTCGCATCAGACGGCGGGCAGCCAGTTGGCGGGGAGGGTGCTTTCCCAGCCCAGCGCACGCACCACGCTGGCAAAGTCTTCCGCCAGCGGGCAAGTCAGGGTGATGGCTGCCCCGGTCAGCGGATGGGTGATCTGCATTTCCATGCAGGCCAGCAACATGCGCTGGCTGCCAAAGTGCTGGGCAAACATGCGGTTGTGCACGCCCTTGCCGTGGGTGGCATCGCCGATGATGGGGTGGGCGATGTGCTTCATGTGGCGACGCAGCTGGTGGCGGCGGCCGGTGAGCGGCGACAGTTCCAGCAGCGCGTAGCGGCTGCTGGGGTAGCGGTCCACCGCGATGGGCAGCTCCACCGTGGCCAGGCGGCGGTAGTCGGTTTGTGCTTCCTGCGGGCCGGGCTGTACCTTTTCCCCCAGCCAGGCCAGGTCGTCCACGCGGCGGCTGAGCGGGTGGTCGATATGGCCGGCTTCGGCTGGATGGCCGCGCACCACCGCCAGATAGCGCTTGCTGACCTGCTGGCGTTCAAACTGCCAGCTCATTTCGCGCGCGCTGTCCTTGTCCAGCGCAAACAGCAAGACGCCCGATGTCCCCTTGTCCAGCCGGTGTACCGGGTAGACGCGCTGGCCGATCTGGTCGCGCAGCAGCTGGATGGCAAAGCGGGTTTCGTGGCGGTCCAGCTCGGAGCGGTGCACCAGCAGGTTGGATGGCTTGTGGATGGCGATCAGCTGCGGGTCGCGGTAGAGAATGGGTAGCATGGCGATGTGGATGAGGCGAAGGCGGCGATTGTAGGACTTTGCCGGCGGCTTGGATATGTGCAAGGCGCGGCCGTGGCCGAATTACGACAGCCGGACGGGGCTGCCGGCCTGCTTTTTTCCTTGACGGCGACTTCTTGCGTCCTGGGCAGGAAAACGTCATATTTTGTGATCCGGTCATGCAAAAAGGCATAAATTTGCTGCGTGCGGTGCTTTTCTGGTGCCGGATCATTGCGAAAGCTGTTGCCGGGTTAGCAGCTTTGCGACAAGGTATTTCAAAGTGGAGAGGAAATTGTTTACAGTCAATTTCCCGCTCATTACAATTCGCCGCGCCCATCAAATTGAAATACTGCCTTGTTAGCTGACATCGGTTTAGCCATCAGCAGGTGATGGGTGCAAAATAGCCAATGCGGAAGGTGGGGCTTCCCGATGGTGCATGAACAGGCTAGCGTCCGCTCGTGCATGTTGACCAACAAAACCAAGAGTTCCTGATATGACCATCCAACTGAAACGAGCAAGCCTTGCCGTCGCCCTGTCCATGCTGGCCGGCGCCACCTTTGCCAAGGACTTCACCCCGGCCGTGATCTACGATCAGGCCGGCAAGTTTGACAAGAGCTTCAACGAAGCGGCGTTCAACGGCGCAGAGCGTTTCAAGAAGGAATTCAAGATCAGCTATCGTGAAGGCACCATTGCCTCCGAAGCCCAAAAGGAACAGCTGCTGCGCAATCTGGCGCGCAAGGATGCTGACCTGATCGTTTCCGTCGGCTTCTCCTTTACCCAGGCGGTGGAAACCGTGGCCAAGGAATTCCCCAAGGTGAAATTCACCATTATTGACTCCGTGGCCAAGGGTCCGAACGTACAGAGCATCGTGTTCAAGGAACAGGAAGGCTCCTTCCTGGTGGGCATGGCGGCTGCCATGGCCTCCAAGTCCGGCAAGGTAGGGTATATCGGTGGCATGGATGTGCCGCTGATCCGCGCCTTTGGCTGTGGCTATGTGCAGGGTGTCAAATACGCCAACAAGAAGGCTGAGGTCATCCAGAACATGACCGGTACCACCCCGCAGGCCTTCAATGACCCGGCACGCGGCACCGAGCTGGCCAAGAGCCAGTTTGACCGTGGCGTGGACGTGGTATTCGCTGCCGCCGGCGGCACCGGCCTGGGTGTGTTGCAGGCTGCCAAGACCGCCAACAAGCTGTCCATCGGCGTGGACAGCAACCAGAACCACCTCTATCCGGGCTTTGTGCTGACCTCCATGGTCAAGCGCGTGGACAATGCGGTGTACGACACCTTCAAGTCGGCCAAGGATGGCAGCTGGAAGCCGGAAGTCAAGGTCATGGGCCTGAAGGAAGGCGGCGTGGACTGGGCGCTGGACAGCAATAACCGCAAGCTGATCTCCGCCGACATGGAAAAGAAAATCGGCGCAGCCAAGAAGGACATCATCAGTGGCAAGCTCAGCGTGGTGGACTACCGCGCCAACAACAGCTGCCCGGTGAAATAACTCTCTAGATCATCTTTTCCCGGCTGCGGCCCGGGAGGACTGCAGGCACGATGGCTCAGGCTATCGTGCCTGTTTGGTTCTTGCGGGGTCGTCAGCCGGATTCATGGAAATCGGGAACATACGGGCATGACTGATTTCGCCATCGAGCTGAACGGCATCTGCAAGCGCTTCGGCGCAGTGCAGGCCAATCGCGATGTCTCAATGAACATCGCCAAGGGCTCCATACACGGCATCATCGGCGAGAATGGTGCGGGCAAATCCACCCTGATGAGCATTCTGTACGGCTATTACCAGGCCGACAGCGGCAGCATCGCGGTGGATGGCAAGACCGTGCGCATCCGCAACAGCCAGGAAGCCATCCGGCTGGGCATCGGCATGGTGCATCAGCATTTCATGCTGGTGGACAATTTCACCGTGCTGGAAAACATCGTGCTGGGGGCCGAGGGTGGCCTGCTGCTCAAGCAGGGCCTGGCCAAGGCGCGCGAACACCTGCAGGCACTGAACCGCGACTATTCGCTGGAGGTCGATCCGGACGCCATCGTTGGCGAGCTGGGCGTGGGCCTGCAACAGCGGGTGGAAATCCTCAAGGCGCTGTATCGCGGTGCCGATGTGCTGATTCTGGACGAACCGACCGCCGTGCTGACGCCGCAAGAGGCCGATCACCTGTTCTGCATCCTGCGTGCGCTGCGCGAGCAGGGCAAGACGGTGATCCTGATCACCCACAAGCTGCGCGAGGTGATGGACATCACCGACGCGGTGAGCGTGATGCGTGCCGGCACCGTGGTGGGCAATGTGCGCACTGCCGATGTCGACAAGGAAAAACTGGCCGACCTGATGGTGGGGCGCAAGGTCACGCTGAAAGTGGACAAGGCCGAGCGCGCCCCCGGTGCCGCGGTGCTGGACGTGCGCCAGCTGTGCCTGACCGATGCGCGTGGCGTCAAGCTGCTGGACGACTTGAACTTCCAGGTGCGCGCCGGCGAGATCGTCGGCATTGCCGGGGTGTCCGGCAATGGACAGTCCGAGCTGCTGGAAGTGCTGGCCGGCATGCTGGAGCCGACTTCCGGTGAAATCCGCTACCAGGGGGCGGATCTGCTGCAGGAAAAAACCACGCAGCCGCGGGCGGCGCTGTACCGCAGGAAGGGCATCGCCCATGTGCCGGAAGACCGTTCGCGCGAGGGGCTGGTGAAGTCTTTCCCCATGTTCGAGAACGCCATTCTCGGTTATCACGACGACAAGAGCGTCAGCAAGGGTGGCTTGTATTCTCGCCAGGCTCTGCTGGCGCGCACCCGCGACTTTATCCGCCAGTTTGATATCCGGCCGGACAATGCCCAGCTGCGCGTCGGGCTGCTGTCGGGCGGCAATCAGCAAAAAGTGGTGCTGGCACGCGAGATTCATGCCAATCCGGACTTGCTGTTGATCGGCCAGCCGACCCGTGGCGTGGATATCGGTGCCATCGAGTTCATCCACAAACGGCTGGTGGAGCTGCGCGATGCCGGCAAGGCCATCCTGCTGGTGTCGGTGGAACTGGAAGAGATTCTGGCCTTGTCCGACCGCATCCTGGTGATGGCGGGCGGGCAGATCAGTGGCGAAGTGGCGGCCAGGGAAGCCGACACCGTATCGCTAGGCTTGTTGATGGGGGGGCATAAACAGTGAAATTCGGACAACCGTCCACCTTGCCGCGCTGGGCACAGCTGACTGTGCTGCCGGTACTCAATCTGCTGGCGGCCTTGCTGGTCACCGGCCTGGTGACCTGGCTGATTGGCGAAGATCCGTGGGAATGCCTGCAGCTCTTGGTGAGCGGCGCCTTTGGTAGTGGCGAGGGCATAGGCTACACCCTGTTCTACACCACCGGCTTCATCTTTACCGGGCTGGCCGTGGCCACGGCATTTCATGCCGGGCTGTTCAATATCGGTGGGGAAGGGCAGGCTTATCTGGCCGGCCTGGGGGTGACGCTGGTGGTGCTGGCGTTTGACCACACCCTGCCGCCGATGGTGCTGGTGCCGCTGTGCATCCTGGCCGCCATGGGTTTTGGCGCGGCCTGGGCCTTTGTTCCGGGCTGGCTGCAGGCCAAACGCGGCAGCCATATCGTGGTTACCACCATCATGTTCAACTTCATCGCCTATTCGCTGATGTTGTACCTGATCGGTCACCACCTGATCGAAGCCGGTTCGCAAAACCCCACCACCCGCGAGTTTGGCCAGGCTTCATGGATTCCGGCCATCCACCAGGTGGCTGCCGGCATGGGCATCAGCCTGCCCAGCACGCCGCTGAACCTGACTTTTGTCATGGCCTTGCTGGCCTGCGGCCTGTTTTACCTGCTGGTGTGGCATAGCCGCTGGGGCTTCCAGCTGCGCACCGTGGGGGTGAATGAAAGCGCGGCGCGCTATGCCGGCATCAATGTCAGCAAGACCATCATCCTGGCGATGTGTGTGTCTGGTGCGCTGTCCGGCTTTGCCGCCATCAACGAGCTGCTGGGTTCCACCCACCGCATGAATGTGTCCTTCACCAATGGCGTGGGCTTTGTCGGCATTGCCGTGGCGCTGATGGGGCGCAACCACCCGGTGGGCATCATCCTGTCGGCCCTGCTGTTTGGCGGCCTGACCCAGGGCGGGCTGGAGCTGTCGTTTGAAAAGCCGGTGATCACCCGTGAAATGATCATCTTCATCCAGGGCCTGATCATCCTGTTTTGCGGTGCGCTGGAAAACCTGTTCGAGCCGTTTATCGCCGGCCTGTTCAAGCGCAAGGAGGACAAATAATGGAGCAGCTGTTCAGCTTGCTGGATTCGACCATCCGCGTCGCCACGCCGCTGGTGCTGGCGGCGCTGGCCGGCATGTTCTCCGAGCGCTCCGGCGTGGTGGACATCGGCCTGGAAGGCAAGATGCTGGTGGCGGCTTTTGCTGCTGCCGCCGCCGCCTTTGTCACGCATTCGCCCTGGCTGGGCCTGCTGGCCGGCATCATGGCCTCGGTCAGCCTGGCCATGGTGCATGCCTTTGTCTCGGTCACCTATAACGGCAACCAGCTGATCTCCGGCATGGCCATCAACACCATTGCCTCCGGCATCACGCCGGTGCTGGGGCTGGCCTGGTTCCAGCAGGGCGGCAATACCCCGCAGCTGGATGATGACTCGCGCTTTCACGACATCAGCCTGCCGTTTGCCGATGCGCTGTCGAATGTGCCGCTAGTCGGCCATGTCTACAGCAAGCTCTTGTCCGGGCACAGCATTCTGGTCTATCTCACCATCCTGATCATCCCCGTGGTGAGCTGGGTGGTGTATCGCAGCCGCTTTGGCCTGCGCCTGCGTGCGGTGGGTGAAAACCCGCATGCCGCCGATACCGCTGGCGTGTCGGTGGCGCGGGTACGCTATATCGCGCTGTTCTGGGGCGGTGTGCTGTGCGGGATGGCCGGGACTTTCCTGTCGGTATACCAGACCGGCAGCTTTATCAAGGAAATGACCGCCGGCAAGGGCTTTCTGGCGCTGGCTGCGCTGATTTTCGGCAAATGGCGGCCGCTGCCCGCCGTGCTGGGCTGCCTGTTGTTTGCCTTTGCCGATGCGCTGCAAATCCGGCTGGAAGGGGTGGACCTGCCCGTGGTCGGCCAGATTCCCTCGCAGGCCATCCAGGTGATTCCCTATGTGCTGACCGTGCTGCTGCTGGCTGGCTTTGTCGGTCGCGCCGTGGCGCCCAAGGCCATTGGCGTGCCGTTTGTAAAGTCACGCTAGACAGTCAGACGGCCCATGTGGTGCGTACCCGCAAAAACCGGCCCTGGCCGGTTTTTTTGCGTCTCATGCTGATGGACTGCTGCTGGCAGGTCGAAAAGTCCAGTGAAGTGCACTACAACGAGGATAGTGTGCCAGCCTGCCTGGGCGGTGTCTGGCCAACGATAACAAACAAGGGCTGCAACCGTCAGCCCAATCCTGGGGAATGCCATGTGGCTGGCCATGCTGACACTGATCCTGGTGGGATGTACTGTCGCCGCACTGGCCGGCGTGCTGGGTGGCGCGCTGCGCCAGCACGATCCGGAAGCCATGGCCGGACAGGGTCAGCCCGCAGGGGATAGCGTGCTGGGCAAGGTGGCGGCCATCCGCAAGACGCGGGACGACTCCTGGACCCGCCGTCCCTGGCCCTATATCCGCGACCGGCTGACCTTTCCGCCGCTGGATATCCCCGCGGTCATCCTGCATAGCAGCATCACCCCCGGCAAGTGCTACCGCGTGGATCCCGTCACCCTGACCTGTACCTGCAGCTATTTCCTGCTGCGCGGTTCCCATGCCGCCGTCGGCAGCAAGGAAAGGCTGTGTCGTCATCTGCGCAAGGTCTATGCCGAGCGCGGCGCGCTGCCGGCGGTGGTCAATATGGTGTTGCTGGATGATGTGCATTTCTGCGAGACCGACCAGTTGTGGTCGGGCGAGGTGGAAGGGGTGCCGGTGGCCATCGCCTGGCGCGAAGGCGACCCGTGGGTCACCATCTACACCCGCAGCAATGCCCTTAACCAGCCGCCGGAATTCCAGCGCTACAACTTTCACCTCGACCATGCCAGCTGGGCTGACAGCCGCGCGCCCAAGTACAACGCCACCGCCATCCGCCAGATGCTGGCCGACTGGTTTGGCGACCGCAAGCTGATGGCCTGAGCCGCGCGGCTTTTCCTTCACGGCGGATTGGCCACGCAGCCTAGCGGATGCCTTTGCGCGGCTTGCCGGTCGCGGTCCTGGTCTTGCTTGGGGTGGGGCTGCTGTTCTGGGTGGAAAAATACTGTTGCAGATAGTGTTCCAGTGCGGCGGCATCCAGCGGCCGGGAGTAGAAGTAGCCCTGAAAGGTATCGCAGCCGTTTTCCCGCAGAAAAGCCACTTGTTCCATCTCTTCCACCCCTTCGGCGGTGATGCCCAGCATCAGGCTTTTGGCCAGCATGATGATGGCCTTGCACACGGCGGAGTCCTGCATCAGTGCCGGCGTATTGCAGATAAAGGAGCGGTCGATTTTCAGCCGGTCCACTGCCAGGTCTTTCAGCACGGCCATGGACGAGTAGCCGGTGCCGAAATCGTCAATGGCCACGGACACGCCCACGGCTTTCAGTTCTTTCAGGATGCGTTTGCTGTCCTCCAGTGATTGCAGCACGCTTTCGGTGATTTCCAGCTCCAGCAGATGGGGTGGCAGGCCGGAGTGTTCCAGCTCCGCCGCCACGCGCTGGCGAAAATCGGCCTCGACAAATTGCATGACCGATACATTGACCGCAACCTTGAGCGGGTAATGGAAGGTGGTGTTCCAGCGCTGGGCCTCGATACAGGCCTGTTGCAGCACCCAGCTGCCGATCTCCTGGATCAGCCCGCATTCCTCGGCCACCGGGATGAAAATCGCCGGAGGGATGTCCTGCCCGCCATCCTGCCAGCGCAGCAGGGCTTCGAAGCCGATCAGCACGCTATCCTCCACCCGGATCAGCGGCTGGTAGTGCAGGGTAAAGTGCTGTTCCTTGACCGCCTGGCGCAGCCGCTGTTCCAGCCGCAGCCGTTCGTGCACTTTTTCCGCCATGGATTCATCAAAGGTGCAATAGCGCCGCTTGCCGGATTCCTTTGCCTCGTACATGGCGCTGTCGGCGGCGCTGAGCAGTTTTTCCGCGGTGCGGCCATGCTGCGGGTACATGGCAATGCCGATGCTGCAGGTCACCACGATGGTTTCATCGCGGGCTTGCATCGGCTGTTCCAGCTTTTCCAGCAGGCGCCCGGCAATCGCCGTGCAGTCCTCCTCGCTGCTGTGCGGGCAGATGATGAAAAATTCGTCGCCGCCAAAACGCACCGGGATGTCGGAACGGCGCACGGTTTCACGAATGCGCTGCGCTACCACTTTCAGCAGCTGGTCGCCGGTGGCGTGTCCCAGCCCGTCGTTGATCAGCTTGAAGCCGTCCAGGTCGATGAATAGCAGTCCCATGCGGCTGCCATTCATTTCCGCCCGCTGCAGTTCGATGGCCAGCTGCTCGTTCAGCAGGTAGCGATTGCCCAGCTCGGTCAGCGCATCATGAAAAGCCATGCGGTTGAGCTCGATTTCGGCTTTCTTGATGGAGCTGACATCGGTGCAGCCAATGATGTAGTGCGAGGGAAATTCATTGTCGTAAGACACCAGGCAGATGTGTTCCCAGGCCGGGAACTGCTCGCCGTTCTTGCGCTGGCACATCACTTCGCCATGCCATCCCACTTCTTTCATCTGGCTGATGCTGTGGTAAAAGTCCGGCGTGTGCTTTTTGACATGCAGCAGTTCGTCGATGTCCTGACCGAGGATTTCCAGCAGGGAAAAACCGGTCATGCGCAAAAAGGCCGGATTGGCCGATTTCACCAGCCGCTCGGCATCGATCACCACGATTCCTTCTGCCGTGGACTGGAATACCGCGCCGGCTTGCTGCAGCAGCTGTTCGGACTTGATGCGTTCGCTGATGTCGCGCAGCACGCCAATCTGCTTGGCGCTTTCCTGCCATTGCGGCTCGTACTCCTGTACCGACATCTCCACCCATACCGCTTCGCCATCGTCCGGGGTGATGGTGGTGATCATGTCGACGCGCCCACGGTCCTTCAGCAACTGGTTCAGCCGGCTCTGGTCGGCGTGTTCCAGCAGGCGCAGGAACGGCGGTGCGGCTTCCTGGCGCGGCTCCATGGCCAGGCCGGTGATCTTGCCGAAATAGCCCTGGCCGGTAAACAGCGATTGCTGCTGGTCCCATTCCCAGATGCCCAGCTGGGCGGTTTCCACCGCCAGCATCAGCAGCTTCTGCTGCTTGTGCACTTCGCGTTCGGCGGTGCGACAGGCCAGCGCCATACGGATGGTGGCGTTCAGTTCGCGCAGTTCGAAGGGTTTGAGCAGATAGCCGTAGGGCGCACTTTTTTCCGCCTGCTGCAGGATGTTCTCTTCGGCAAAGGCGGTCAGGTACACCACGGGGATGTCCAGTTGCTGGCGGATGTGCAGGGCGGCGGCGGTGCCGGACATGCCGCCTTCCAGGTGGATGTCCATCAGGATCAGGTCGGGCCGTAGTTCGGCCGCGCTGCGGATGGCCTCCTCGCCGGAGGCGCAGTTGGCGACAACCTCGAAGCCCAGGCTTTGCAAGGCGATTTTCAGATCCAGCGCCACGATGCGCTCATCTTCTACGATCTGGATGCGGTGGGCCATGCTTACTCCCGGATGAGGTCTGGAATGGTCAGGGTGAAACAGCAGCCTTGATCCGGTGCGGTTTCCAGGGTCAGTGTCGCCTTGAGTTGCTCGCTCAGCATGGGCAGGAGCTGAAAGCCCAGCGTGCTGGCATGTCCCAGCGACACGCCGGGCGGGCAGCCCTGGCCATCGTCGCGTATCTCCAGCACCACGCTGGCGGCGCTGCGCATGTGTATGGCCACCTTGCCGGGACGGCCGGGGCGGAAGGCATGCTTGCAGGCATTGACCACGATTTCGTTGAGGATCAGCCCGAAGGGAATGCTGTTTTGCAATTCCAGATAGGCTTCTTCTCCCTCGCGTTGAAAGCTGAAGGCGATATGGTTGCCATAGCCGGTGCTGACATCGCGCAGCAGATGGATCAGCCGTTCGACATACACCGACATCGGGATGCGCGAGAAGTCATTGCGCTCGTACAGCAACTGGTGGATCAGCGCCATCGAACGCACATGGTTCTGGCTGTCCAGCAAGGCCTTGTTGACCTCGGCCGTGGCATTGCGTGATTGCAGGCTGAGCAGGCTGGAGATCACCTGCAGATTGTTCTTTACCCGGTGATGCACCTCGCCTAGCAGCACGGTTTTTTCCTGCAGCGCCTTTTCCAGTTCCAGCTTGGCATAGTAGCGCTCGGATACATCGGAAATGCAGGCCAGCGTCAGCACTTCCTCGCCCACCTGCATCGGGTTGAGGCCGATTTCACAGGGAAACTGCGAGCCATCGCGGCGCTGGGCAAACAGCGGTTTGCGATTGGCCATGCCGCGGGCCGATGGCGCGGTGAAAAACTGTGTGACATAGCTGTTGTGGGTGGCGCGGAAGTGATCGGGCAGCAGGCTGGACAGTTTTTCGCCCACCAGCTCGCGCCGGCTGTAACCGAACAGCTGCTCCATGCGGGTGTTGATCAGGCGGATGATGCCGTGCTGATCCACCATCATCAGCCCGTCCGGGGTGGACTCCACCACTTCCCGGAAATAGGTTTCGCTGATTTGCAAGGCCAGTTCGTTTTGCTTGCGGTCCGTGATGTCGATGCCGGAGGCGATCAGGTTGCTGATGGCACCATTTTCATCGTGCAGGGGGCGCAGCATGAAATCGATGATCATGCGGCTGTCGTTCTTCATGCGCACCACCACGTCGTAGCGCACGGTTTCACCGCTGGCGGCACGGGCAATGGCCTGTTGCAGCTCGCTTTGCACCAGTGGATCGTGGTCCCACCAGTAACATTCCCAGAACAGCTTGCCCTGGACGTCGGCCAGTTCCAGCCCGGCCTGTTCCAGCGGTGCGCGGTTGGCTTCCAGCAGCACCCCCTCGCTGCTGAGCACCCCGACAAAGGTGAACAGGGCATCCAGTACCTTGCGGATGCGTTCGTTACTGACGCGGATGGCCAGCTCTGCCCGTTTTTTCAGCGAAATGTCTTCCACCATGGCAATGATGCCGCAAGGCTCGCCTTGCTTGTCAAAGCGCGGGTGGTAGCTGGCATTCCAGTAGGTGATGCAGCCGGAACCGGGAGGGATTTCGGCACTGGCTTCAAAATTGCATTCGGCCAGGCCGCTGGCCATCACCTGGTGCATGATGGCTTCCAGGCCGGGGCCGGCCTCGGGCAAAACGTCGCGCGGTGTGCGGCCGATATGGGCCTCAGGGCTCAGTCCGTTGGAGTCGGCCAGCTGGTGATTGATATGGACATAGCGCAGCTGGCTATCCAGCACCGCAATGCCGATGGGGGAGGTTGCCAGCAAGTCCGCGATCAGTTTTTCCATGCCCATGCCCCGCTATGCCGTATATGGCGACTGAATAGTCATTATGGGTAACGAAAATGAGTATTGAAAGTATTGAATTGGGCATGAGTTGATCGGCCAATGCCGCTATTGGCAGCATGGTTTTGTAGGAATGGGCAAGAATGCAAGGGCGGCAGCGGCTACGGCGCGTGGAGGCCGGGGCTGCTGGCGTCCGCTGGCGGCGGCACTGTGGGCCGGCTGCGGTAGGCAGGCATGGCTGCTGGGTGAATCTGCGGCAATGAATATGCAGTGATGGCGATTATTCAGAATGCGGCGATTATTTTATTCCGGTTTTAATATATTCATTCGGATGGCCGAATAAATGAAGCGGTCTCCGTTCGGATTTTCGGATGAATATAACTACTGTACCAATATCCATAAAACCTGCGTTGCGCCGAATAGATGAACTGTTTAGCATGCACCCGTTGTCAGATCAAAGATTATCAGCGTGTCGCTTGACAGGATAATGTCACGGCTTTGATAGTCACGCATAAATATGTGAAACCAACGGGAAAATCATCGTGTCAGAAAATCAAGGTGACAAAAAGCTGCAGCGCGGGCTTGAGGCACGGCACATCGAGCTGATCGCCCTGGGCGGTACCATCGGTGTCGGGCTGTTCATGGGTTCGGCCAGCACGCTTAAATGGACCGGGCCATCGGTATTGCTGGCTTATGCCATTGCCGGCGTATTTATCTTCTTCATCATGCGCACCATGGGCGAGATGCTGCATACCGAACCGGTAGCCGGCTCATTTGCCTATTACGCCTATAAATATCTCAGTCCTTACTGGGGTTATCTGACCGCCTGGGCTTATTGGCTGATGTGGATAGCGGTGGGTATTTCGGAAATCACCGCCGCCGGGGTTTATGTGCAGTACTGGTTCCCCACGGTGCCACAATGGGTGCCGGCCATTGCCTTTGTCGGCATTCTGGCGGCATCCAATCTGCTGGCGGTACGCCTGTATGGCGAATTTGAATTCTGGTTCGGCCTGATCAAGATTTCCACCATCGTGGTGATGATTCTGGTGGGCCTGAAGCTGATTCTGGTGGGCGGTGCCGACATGCCGGCCATCGGTTTTGCCAACCTCACCGCGCATAGTGGTTTCTTTGCCGGTGGCTGGCAGGGCTTCCTGTTTGCACTGTGCCTGGTGGTGGCGGCGTATCAGGGGGTGGAGCTGGTGGGCATTACCGCCGGTGAGGCCAAGAACCCGCAAGTCACGCTCAAGCGCGCCATCAATAACATCATCTGGCGCATCCTGATTTTCTATGTGGGTGCCATCTTCGTCATCGTGGCCATCTACCCGTGGAACCAGATCGGCAGCAGCGGCAGCCCATTCGTGCTGACCTTTGCCAAGGTGGGCATTGCCGCCGCAGCGGGTGTCATCAACTTCGTGGTGCTGACCGCAGCGCTGTCCGGCTGCAATAGCGGCATCTATAGCTGTGGCCGCATGCTGTACACCCTGGCGCAGAACAAGCAGCTGCCGTCCTTCCTGGCCAAGGTGTCCAAGGGCGGGGTGCCGGTCAACGCCATCTGGGTGACCATCGCCTGCATCGGCCTGGGTTCGGCGCTCAACTACATCATCCCGAATCCGGAGCGGGTATTCGTCTATGTCTACAGCGCCAGCGTGTTGCCGGGCATGGTGCCCTGGTTTGTGGTGCTGCTGTGTCAGGCCCGCTTCCGTGTGGCGCATAGCGACAAGATGGCGGCACATCCCTTCAAGTCCATCCTGTTCCCCTTCACCAACTGGCTGACCATTGCCTTCCTGGTGTGCGTGCTGTTTGGCATGCTGGTGAATCCGGACACCCGTGTCTCGCTGTTTGTCGGCAGCGGCCTGCTGCTGGCGGTGTCCGTGGTGTACAAGATGTTCAATCTGGGTCGTCATCACCAGCCGGCACTGGCTGCGGTGGAGCGTGACTGAGTGACGAGCCGGCGTGCCACTGCACGCCGTTAATGTGCAAAGGGCGTGCCTGTGGGCACGCCCTTTTTGCTGGTGAAGTCTCAGTCGAATACCGCAGTGCTGCGCTGCAGGCTGGCGCCCAGCTGGCGGATTTCGGCGACAAAGTCCGCCGCCTGCTTTTCGAATCCTGGCACCGGGCTGCTGCAGTCTTCCAGAAGGATCAGCTTGCGGGCGAAGTCTGGCCCCAGATGACGCAGCAGGCTGCGCACCGAGCTGGCCACGCAGTGTGACAAGGCTTCGCCGCCCACCAGCACGCGGTCTGCTGCCTGCAGTGCGGCCAGCTGCTGGTGGTCGAAGCAGGTGGCAGGGTCGTCGGCACGCGGCACATCGGCCTCAAAGGCGGAAAAGTGCTCGGTCAGCGGGTTCAGCCCCTTGAACAGCAGCTGCATCACCCGCAGCCGCTGGCATTCCCACTGCTGCAATGCCTGGTTCAGCTCCTGATGGATAGTGTGTCCCCAGCTGCCCACCAGGCAGTGTGGCGGCCACACATACAGCTGGCTCTGCTGCAGATAGGCGCGCACCTCGCTTAGCAGTGCCGGGTCGGCCGGCAGCCAGCGTCCGCTGTCGACATCCTCCAGGCTGATCGGGGTGTGCAGCGGCTGCTCGCCATGCGGGCCGCGCCAGAAGGCGGGGTGGGCGATGTCGTAGCGATGATGGCTGTCCAGCGTCACGGTAATGCCGTCCAGCCGCGCAGCGTGCTGCTTGATCAGCTGGGCCAGCCGCACCAGGTCGGCATTGGCGCCGCTGACCGGTAGGGCAGCGTGCGGCAGGTCACAAAAATCGTTCTGGGGATCGATGATCAACAAATGATGGCGCATGCTGGCCTCGCAGTCTGGCTGGCCGCATATTGTGCGGCAACTGCGGTTTTTTGGACAGGCGGGCGCTGGCCTGGCGCAGTGGCCGGATTGGTCTCCTCGCTGGCGCCATTTGCGCTTGGTGAACCGAGCAAGCTTGCCATGTCATCGACTTCTGGCATTATAAATTTTCATTTCAATGACTTTGAAGGAGAAATCATGGGACTGCTGGATACCCTGGGTGAAGTAGCCGGTGCCATTGCTGCGGTGGAAGCAGCCGAGAAGCTGGACCCGGATGCGGGCCTCCTGACCAAGGGCATTGCCGCTGTGGCCGGTTTCAAGGGTGCGGGCGCACTGGAAGACATGCTGGAGAAGAAGGACGACAGCGCCAGCGACGCCGCTCAGGACGACCAAGCCCAGGCTTGAGCCCGGCTTGAAGCTGCCATCAGCCAGCCCGTGCCGCACACCAGCAGCACGGGCTTTTGTCTGTCTGTCTGTCACCTGTAGCCGCCAAGCAAGGTATTGCCTTACGGCTGCTACTGTCTGCACCGGTGCGCCTTGCCTGTGCGCCACTAGGCTTTTTCCTTGGCCGCGCTAAGTAAATCACATTGTTTCATTAGCATTTTCTCTGCTAACAAGTCCAATTATTATTGGTTATGGATATAACAGGGCTCTGCTAAGGTGCTGCTCATTGCCATGACGCACTGCGGAAACCCCACCCATGACCGTTCTCGCCATTCTCGGCAGCCCCAGTAAAACCTCGCGCACCGCGCGCCTGATCGAGCGCAGCCGTGTCGCGCTGACCGCACTGGATATCGAGCTGCAAACCATCAGCATTCACGACTTCCCAGCCGATGCGCTATTGCATGGCCAGTTTTCTCATCCGCAAATCCAGGACTTCCAGCAGCGGGTCGGTGCGGCCAGCGGGCTGATCATCGCCACCCCGGTGTACAAGGCGGCTTATGCCGGTGCGCTCAAGGTGCTGCTGGACCTGATTCCCGAAGGCGGCCTCGCCGGCAAGCCGGTGCTGCCACTGGTAAGCGGCGGCAGCCCCGGCCATTTGCTGGCGGTGGATTATTCCATCAAACCGGTACTGGCCGCGCTCAAGGCCAGTGCCATCCACCAGGGGGTGTATGCGGTGGAGTCGCAAATCGGTGCCAATGCCAATGGCGAGGCCGAACTGGCCGAGGAGCTGGAACAGCGCCTGCAAACCGCCGTGCATGAGTTTGCCGCCCTGCTGGGGGTGAATGCACCGGCCCCGCATGCCCCGCGCTATGCCAACGATTTCATTTCCCGGCTGATCAGCCTGTAATTCCGGACTTCATCATGACTCTATCCCTCCTGAAAAAAACGCTGGGTCTCGCCGTGCTGGCGGGCTGGTCGCTGGCAGCCCACGCGCTGGACCTGAATGTCGGCTATCAGAAAAGTGCCATCAATCTGGTGTCACTCAAGGCGCAAGGCACGCTGGAAAAGCAGCTGGCGCCGCTGGGCGTGACGGTGAAATGGTATGAATTCCAGGCCGGCCCACCGATTCTGGAAGCCATGAATGCCGGCAGTGTCAGCATCGGCATGACCGGTGACTCACCGCCGGTATTCGCCCAGGCTGCCGGGGCCAATATCGTGTATATCGGCCAGGAGCCATCCAAGCCGGAATCGTCGGCCATTCTGCTACCGGCCGGTTCGCCCATCAAGAAACTGGCCGACCTCAAGGGCAAGCGCGTGGCCTTTACCAAGGGCTCCAGCGCGCACTACCTGACGGTGGCGGCGCTGAAGAAGGCCGGGCTGCAGTACAGCGACATCACCCCGGTATACCTGAGCCCGTCCGAGGCGCGTGCCGCCTTCGAACGCGGCAGCGTCGATGCCTGGAGCATCTGGGACCCGTACTACGCAGCGGCCACCCGTGGCGGTGGTGTGCGTGTGCTGTCCACCGGCAAGGGGCTGAGCGCCAACAACACCTTCTATCTGGCGGCACGTGACTTTGCCCAGGCCAACCCCAAGGTGATTGCCATCGTGTTCAAGGCGTTGACCGACAACAACAAACAGCTGCGTGGCGATGTGCAGCAAGTAGCCAAAACCCTGTCCGGCTACACCGGGCTGGAAGCGGAAACCTATGCCGCCATGCTCAGCCGTCACCCGGACTACAGCGTCAGCTATGTCAATGCCAAAACCATCCAGCAACAACAGCAAGTGGCCGATACCTTCCACGCACTGGGCCTGATTCCCAAGGCCATCAAGGTGCAGGACGCGGTATGGAAGCCCTGAGCGCAATTCAAGAACAAGCAAAGAACAAGACAGGAATAATGGACATGCAGATTTTCTGGTTTTTCCCCACCCATGGTGATGGTCGTTATCTGGGCAGCCCGGAAGGGGCGCGCACCGTGGATCTGGACTACCTCATCCAGATTGCCCGCGCGGCCGACAGCCTGGGTTTTGATGGCGCGCTGATTCCCACCGGCCGTTCGTGCGAAGACCCGTGGGTGACCGCCGCCACGCTGATTCCGGCCACCCGCAAGCTGAAATTCCTGGTGGCAGTGCGCCCCGGCATCATGTCGCCCACGGTGGCGGCACGCATGGCCTCCAGCTTTGACCGCCTGTCGCAAGGCCGCCTGCTGGTGAATGTGGTGGCCGGGGGCGACCCGGTGGAGCTGGCTGGCGATGGCAGCTGGCTCAGTCACGACGAGCGCTACGAAGCCGCCAGCGAATTCCTGCATATCTGGAAGGGTGTGCTGGCCGGTGACAAGGTGAATCTGGACGGCAAGCACATCAAGGTGAGCGATGCCCAGTTGCTGTATCCGCCGGTGAGCAAGCCTTATCCGCCACTGTACTTTGGCGGCTCGTCCGATGCAGCGCATGATCTGGCAGCCGAGCATGTGGATGTCTACCTCAGCTGGGGCGAGCCGCCAGCGGAAGTGGCCAAGAAGATTGCCGATGTGCGGGCGCGGGCCGCAAAACTGGGCCGCACGGTGCGCTTTGGCATCCGCCTGCACATCATCGTGCGCGAAACCAATGAAGAAGCCTGGGCTGCGGCCGACCGGCTGATCAGCCGTCTGGATGACGCCACCATTGCCAATGCGCAGAAAACCCTGGCACGCGCCGACTCGGAAGGCCAGCGCCGCATGGCTGCGCTGCATGGCGGCAGCCGTGACAAGCTGGAAATCTCGCCCAATCTGTGGGCGGGCATCGGTCTGGTGCGCGGCGGCGCAGGCACGGCGCTGGTGGGGGATGGACCCACCGTAGCCGCCCGCATGCAGGAATACGCCGAGCTGGGCATTGAAACCTTCGTGTTCTCCGGTTACCCGCATCTGGACGAAGCCTACCGTGTGGCCGAGCTGCTGTTCCCGCATCTGCCGGACCGTCTCAAGGCCAGTATCGGCCAGCAAGCAGCAGGCGAGGTGATGGCCAACCAGTTGTTGCCCAATGAAATCCGCCAGGCGGCGGCCTCCTGAGGAGCGCCCATGTCACGTTCTGTCTCATTCGCCCGCGGGCTGTGGCAGCGCCTGCTGCCCTGGCTGGTGCCGCTGTTATTGGTGATCGGCTGGCAGATTGCCTCGCTGTCCGGCTGGCTGAACCACCGGGTTCTGCCAGCACCCAGCGAAGTGCTGGTGGCCTTCTGGCAATTGCTCAGCAGTGGCGACCTGTTTCGTCATCTGGCGGTCAGTTTTGCCCGCGTGGCCAGCGGTTTTGTCATCGGTGCCGGCCTTGGTCTGGCCTTCGGCCTGCTGGCCGGGGTATCCCGGCTGGGCGAGGCATTGTTTGATACCACCTTGCAGATGCTGCGTAACATTCCGCCGCTGGCCATCCTGCCCTTGGTGATCCTGTGGTTCGGTATTGATGAATCGGCCAAGGTGTTCCTGGTGGCCTTCGGGGTGCTGTTTCCGGTCTACCTCAACACCTATCACGGCATTCGCTCGCTGGACCCGCAACTGCTGGAAATGGCGCGCAGCTATGGGCTGAGCGGTAATGCCCTGTTCCGTCAGGTGGTGCTGCCCGGTGCCTTGCCGTCGATTCTGGTGGGCATACGCTACGCACTGGGCATTGCCTGGATCATCCTGATCGTGGCGGAAACCCTGTCCGCCACCAGCGGCATCGGCTATCTGGCGTCCAATGCGCGGGAATTCCTGCAAACCGACATCGTGGTGCTGTCCATCCTGCTGTATGCCGCACTGGGCAAGGTGGTGGATGTGGCCGCCCGGGCGCTGGAAAAACGCTGGCTGCGCTGGCATCCGTCCTACTTCAAGGCCGCCTGAGGAGAGCATGATGAAACTGGATGATCTCAAGACCAGCAGTCCCATCCTGTTGCAGGGCCTGAGTCGGCGCTTTGGCGAGCGCGTGGTGCTGGATGCGCTCGACCTGCATATTCCGCAGGGACAGTTTCTGGCCATTGTCGGGCGCTCCGGCTGCGGCAAGAGCACCTTGCTGCGTTTGCTGGCCGGACTGGATCAGGCCGATGGCGGCAAGCTGCAACAGCCTGCCGGGCAAAGCGTACGGGTAATGTTTCAGGAAGCGCGTCTGCTGCCGTGGAAAAGCGTGCTGGACAATGTGGCGCTAGGCTTGCCAGCCAGCCGACGTGGCGAAGCCGAGCAAGCCTTGGCCGAAGTAGGGCTGGCTGATCGGGCGCAGGAATGGCCGGCCCGGTTATCCGGCGGTCAGCGCCAGCGGGTGGCATTGGCGCGGGCGCTGGTGCATCAGCCCTCGCTGCTGTTGCTGGACGAACCCTTGGGCGCGCTTGATGCGCTCACCCGGCTGGAAATGCAGGGCCTGATCGAGCGCCTGTGGCAGCAGCATGGCTGCACCACGGTGCTGGTGACGCACGATGTCAGCGAAGCCGTAACCCTGGCCGACCGCGTGGTCCTGCTGGAAGCGGGCCGCGTGGCGCTGGATTTGCCGGTGGAGCTGCCGCGCAGCCGCGACCCGGCCGATAGCCGCTTTGTCGCGCTGGAGCAGCACATCCTGCAGCGCGTGCTGCAAGGGCCTTCCTTTACTACCCCGTTAATCAATGAAACACCGCTCGCGTCGCTGCATTTCTCGCAGCTGCACTGGGCCTTGTAACCCTATTACACAGAAAGCAGAGCATGAGCATTCAATCCATCAATGTCCGCAACCAGTTCAAGGGCGTGATCAAGGAAATCATCGAAGGGCCGGTCTTGTCCGAGGTGGATGTGGAAACTCCGTCCGGCATTGTCACCTCGGTAATCACCACCCGCTCGGTGCGCGAGCTGCAGCTGAAGGTGGGCTCGCCGGTGGTGGCCTTCGTCAAATCCACCGAAGTATCGATCGCCACCCTGGCCTGAGTGGACATTGGTCTTCCAGCGCAGGCTGGCCGTCTTGGCCTGTGCTGGAAGACAAGCGCATGCAGTTTTCTGTATCCAATATTCTCCAAAACGATATACAACAAAATTTTTATTATTTTTGGTTTGTAACAACAATCGCTAGACTTGCCACTCCTGACGGGTTATCCCCCGTCGCTCACCCGCTTTCTGCCCGACCAGGGCAGGGGATAGAACGCAGACGGTATGATAGAAGTACGCAATCTCAGCAAGCATTTCAGCCATGAAGGCCGCCGCATTGCCGCACTGGACGATGTCAGCCTGCAAGTCGCTGCCGGAGAAATCTACGGCATCATCGGCCGCTCAGGGGCCGGTAAAAGTACCCTGATTCGTTGCCTCAACCTGCTGGAGCGTCCGGATAGCGGCACGGTAACACTGGGCGAGCAAGAACTCACCGCCCTGCCAGAAGCCGAGCTGCAACTGCGTCGCCAGCGCATCGGCATGGTGTTCCAGCATTTCAATCTGCTGCGTTCGCGCACTGTGGCCGGTAATGTGCGCTTCCCGCTGGAACTGGCAGGTACGCTTAGCCCGGCGCAAATGGACGCACGGGTGGATGAGCTGCTGCAACTGGTGGGCCTCTCCGATCACAAGGACAAACGTCCGTCGCAATTGTCCGGCGGGCAAAAGCAGCGCGTGGGCATTGCGCGTGCGCTGGCCAATCACCCGGACCTGCTGCTGTGTGACGAAGCCACCTCCGCGCTGGACCCGGAAACCACCGATTCCATTCTGGCCCTGCTGGCCGACATCAACCGTCAGCTCAATCTCACCATTGTGCTTATCACTCACGACATGCGGGTGATTCGCCAACTGTGCGATCACGTGTCGGTGATGGATCACGGCAAGGTGGTGGAAAAGGGCAGTGTGCTGGATGTATTCCTGCAACCGCAGCATGCCGTCACCCGCAGCCTGTTGGCCGAAACCGGCTTTGGTCAGGGCGAGCGTATCGACGCCTGGCGTGCACGCATTGGCGTGCCGCTGCTCAAGCTCACCTTTGTCGGTGAACCTACGCTCAGCCCGGTGCTGGACAAGGTAGGCCGCGAAACCGGCCTGCGCGTCAACCTGCTCAGCGGCACCTTGAGCGAAATCCGTGACACCCCCTGCGGCCAGCTGCTGGTAGGCGTGGTGGCGTCTGATGTGGAACTGCCGGTCTTGCCGGAGATTTTTGCCCGCGAGGGTGTACGTTGCGAGGTGCTGGCATGAGCGGATTCGACCCAAGCCTGTTGTTGACGGTGGACTGGCCGGAAATCGGCACCGCCACCCTGGATACCCTGACCATGCTGGGTGTGTCCCTGCTGTTTACCATCGTGTTCGGCCTGCCGCTGGGCGTGCTGCTGTACATCAGCGCACCGGGCCAGCTGCGCGCCCGCCCGCGGCTGTATGCGGTGATGTCTTTTCTGGTGAATGTGCTGCGCTCGCTGCCCTTTGTCATTTTGCTGATTGTGCTGATTCCGCTCACCCTGCTGCTGGTGGGTACCTCCATCGGTGTGGCTGGTGCCATCGTGCCGCTGGTGGTGGGGGCCATTCCCTTCTTTGGCCGTCTGGTGGAAAACGTGTTGCGCGAAGTGGACCGTGGCGTGATTGAAGCCAGCCAGTCCATGGGCGCCAAGCTGCCGCAGATCGTGTTCAAGGTGCTGCTGCCCGAAGCCATGCCTGGCTTGATTGGCGCGGCGACTGTCACCGCCGTGGCGCTGGTGGGTTACACCGCCATGTCCGGGGTGATTGGCGGCGGCGGTCTGGGCGATCTGGCCATCCGCTACGGCTATCAGCGCTTCCAGACCGAGGTGATGATCGTCACCGTGGCCCTGCTGCTGGTGCTGGTGCAAGCCCTGCAAACTGCCGGCGATGCCCTGGTGCGTCGCTGTCGCTTCGGCTGATTCAGCCGCCAGCACATTACTGTATTCCCTTTGTTGTGAATCCCTGTACCGCCGGTGTAGGCCGGCGGTATGGACCCCCTTTGCCCATTGATCTGGAGATAATAAAGATGAAACGCGTTTCCAAGCTGTTTGCTGCCCTGGGTCTGAGCGTGGCCGCCTTGGCCGTACACGCCGAAAATGTAAAACTGGTGGTGGCTGCTTCCCCGGTGCCGCACGCTGAAATCCTGGAAGCCCTCAAGCCCACCCTGGCCAAGCAAGGTGTGGACCTGCAAGTGAAGGTGTTCAACGACTACGTGCTGCCTAACACCCAGGTAGAAGAAAAGCAGCTGGATGCCAACTTCTTCCAGCACATTCCGTATCTGGACAAGTTCAACAAGGACCGTGGCACCCATCTGGTGGTGGCTTCCAAGCCGGTGCACATCGAGCCGTTTGCTGCTTACTCCAGCAAGTACAAGAAAGTGGCTGAGCTGCCGCAGGGTGCTACCGTGGCCATTCCGAATGATCCGACCAATGCCGGCCGTGCGCTGCTGCTGCTGGATCAGGGCGGTGTGATCAAGCTGAAGGACCGCAAGAACATCTACCCGACCACCAAGGACATCGTGTCCAACCCGAAGAACATCAAGATCAAGGAACTGGAAGCCGCTACCCTGCCGCGCGTGCTGAACCAGGTGGATATCGCCCTGATCAACGCCAACTACGCGCTGGAAGCCAAGCTGAACCCGAAGAAGGATGGCCTGTTTACCGAAACCACCTCGCCGTATGCCAACCTGCTGGTTGCCCGTCCGGACAACAAGGACAGCGCCGCCATCAAGAAACTGGCTGCTGCGCTGAACAGCCCGGAAGCCAAGAAGTTCATCGAAACCAAGTACCAGGGTGCAGTGATTCCGGCTTTCTAAGCCTGAAACGCACGATCTGACTGCCCCGGACGGGATGGCTACGGCCATCCCGTTTTGTTTTTTCGACCCATCCATCACCTGTTTTTCGATTGTTTTGTAAGCACTTGTCTGCTCAGAACACGAAGATTCTTTTTGTTATGCCAGAAAATGCCATAAGAACGGCATGGTTATCTATTTTCTTCATAATCACTGCAGTTTTTCTTGCTTAGCCGCGGCCAGTGCGCCGCGTATATTGGTCTGCAACGCAACAGATCAAGCAGCGCAAGGAGACCCGCATGAGCCAACTGCATTCCCCCGTCAGCACCAGCCAGGCCGGCCCGACCGGCCATCAACTCAGCGCCACCGATGCGGTAACAGCCAGCGCAGAACTGCTGGAAATTGCCCGCCTGCGTGCGGCAGACAGCGGCCTTGCCTATACCGGTGCGCTCTATCCACTGGAAGCCTGGTCGCTGGTGGAAGCCGGTGTCGCCACGCTGGTGGATGTGCGTACGGCAGAAGAGCGCAAATTCGTCGGCCAGGTGCCAGGCTCGCTGCATGTGGCCTGGCAAACCGGCACGGCGCTGATCAAGAATCCGCGCTTCCTGCGCGAGCTGGAAAACAAGGCCGGTGGCAAGGACAGCGTGGTGGTGCTGCTGTGCCGCAGTGGCAAACGCTCTGCCGCCGCGGCCGAGGCTGCTGCCAAGGCCGGCTTTACCCAGGTGTACAACGTGCTGGAAGGCTTCGAGGGCGATCTGGACAGCCAGCAGCAGCGTGGCGATGTAGGCGGCTGGCGCTACTGGAATCTGCCCTGGCAGCAAGACTGATCCATTACTTTTCGCGCACCACGATACAGCGAGTACTGCCATGAATGATCTGGTCCGTCCCTTTAATCCCGCCCAGCCGGTGGTGCATGACTGGCATCTGGACAGCGTGGTCAGCGCCCTGCATGCGGCGCGTGCCGACTGGCGGCAAAGCCAGGGCCGCCTGCGGGATTTTTCCACCCGCGAATTTCCGTCGCGTGCCGTCTTGCGCGACATCGTGGCGACACTGGCGGCGGCGCTGTTTCCTATGCGGCTGGGCCCGCCCGGCCTGCGTGACAGCAGCGAGGACTTTTTCGTTGGTCACAGTCTGGCGGTGGCGCTGGATGCGCTGGCGGCACAAGTGGTGCTGGAGCTGCGCTATAGCGCCCGCGTGAACGGTTTGTCGGCAGAAGACAGCGAGGCGCAGTCGGAGGCCCGGTCTGTCAGCATCGTCCAGCAGTTTGCTGCCGCCTTGCCCGACCAGCGCCGCCTGCTGGATGCCGACATCACCGCCGCCTGGCAGGGCGACCCGGCAGCGCGCAGTGTGGATGAAGTGCTGCTGTGCTATCCGGGCATCAACGCCATCCTGCATCACCGCCTGGCGCACTTGCTGTATCGCGCTGGCTTGCCCCTGATTGCCCGCATCATCGCCGAAATTGCCCATGGTGAAACCGGTATCGATATCCACCCCGGTGCGCAGATCGGTGCCGGCTTTTTCATCGATCACGGCACTGGCGTGGTGATTGGCGAAACCGCCGTCATCGGTGAGCGGGTGCGGCTGTATCAGGCGGTCACCCTGGGTGCCAAGCGCTTCGAACAGGGCGAGGATGGCAGCCTGCTCAAGGGCCAGCCGCGCCACCCCATCGTGGAGGACGATGTGGTGATTTATGCCGGGGCCACCGTGCTGGGGCGCATCACCATCGGCCGCGCTTCCAGCATAGGCGGCAATGTCTGGCTCACCCGCAGCGTGCCACCGGGCAGCCAGATCAGCCAGGCCAGCCTGCAGGGCTAATTCAGGCTCGGTCCTTCGCTCATTTAAGACAATTCCGATGAATTACCCCACCGCCCTGCGGCAAGCTGCCGGGCTTGGCGGAGTATTGCCTGCAGGCCGCCGGCAAGGGGGCTGTGTTGCCTGCAATTTGTTTCTTCCACCATCCCTTATGGAGCAGACATGTCTCAACATCAGGACATCAAACAGGCACTGGGCGACAACGCCGCGCGCCAGCTAGCCAATGCCACCAAAACCGTACCGCAGTTGTCCACCATCAGCCCGCGCTGGCTGGTGCACCTGCTGCAATGGTCGCCGGTAGAAGCAGGCATTTTCCGTCTGAACCGGGTGAAAAACGCCGCTGGCGTGCAAGTGGCCTGCTCGCAGCGCGACGAATCCGAACTGCCGCAAACCTTTGTCGATTACGAAGAGCACCCGCGTGAGCTGTTCCTGAATGCGGTGACTACCGTGCTGGACGTGCACACCCGCGTGTCCGACCTGTACAGCAGCCCGCACGACCAGATCAAGGAACAGCTGCGCCTGACCATCGAAACCATCAAGGAGCGTCAGGAATCCGAGCTGATCAACAACCCGGAATACGGCTTGCTGGCCAATGTGGACGATACCCAGCGCATCTCCACCCTGACCGGCGCACCGACCCCGGACGATCTGGACGAGCTGCTGACCAAGGTATGGAAAGAGCCGGGCTTCTTCCTGGCGCACCCGCTGGCCATTGCCGCCTTCGGTCGTGAATGCACCCGTCGTGGCGTGCCGCCGCCGACCGTGAGCCTGTTCGGTTCGCAGTTCATCACTTGGCGCGGTGTGCCCATCATCCCGTCGGACAAGCTGCCTATCGACGAAGACGGCAAGACCAAGATCCTGCTGCTGCGCGTGGGTGAAAAGCGTCAGGGTGTGATCGGCCTGTACCAGCCGGGTGTGGCGGGTGAGCAGAGCCCGGGCCTGTCGGTGCGCTTCATGGGCATCAACCGCAACGCCATCGCGTCCTACCTGATTTCGCTGTATTGCTCGCTGGCCGTGCTGACCGAAGATGCGCTGGCCGTGCTCGAAGACGTGGAGATTGGCAAGTACCATGACTACCCAGATACCTACAAGTAAGCCTTCCGGCCTGCCAGACGGCCTGCCGGATGTCGCCCAGCTGGCGAATCTGGCCAATGCCTTCTTCAGCGCCTTGCCCGGACAGCAGCCAGGCAGCCCGCCACCTGCCGCCAGCGGACTGAATCTGGACGTGGCCGGTCCGCAGCTGTCGCCGCAGCCTGCTGCGGCCGCCGCGCATACGCCGGAACCGGCTGCGCTGGATGGCTTTGGCCGTAGTGGCCCGCATGCCTATGCTGTCCCGGAGGGCTATGGAGCGGTCATTCCGCAACTGGCCGCAGCCCAGCCTTCGGCCCCGTCCTTTGCCGGAGCAGCCGTGCCGTCCTCGCCGTATTACTTTATCGGCGAGTCTGCCGGTTATCCTTCCGCAGCACCGGATGTGGCGGTGGATGACCGGGTAACGGCACAGTCCTTTGGCCTGCCGGGGGCGGATGAGCTGCGCGCCTTGCTGGCCGGTGACAGTCGCCAGCCGGTGGTGGCAACTCCGGCGCAGGGTAATAGCCATGGCTATTACTTTGTCGAAGAGTGGCCGCAGCATGGCAAGGCGCCGGATTTCGACCGCAAGGTGGCCAGTCGCGGCCATGGCTTTGATGTGAACGCCGTGCGTCGTGACTTCCCCATCCTGGCCGAGCGGGTGAATGGCAAGCCGCTGATCTGGCTGGACAACGCTGCCACCACGCACAAGCCGCAAGCGGTAATCGACCGGCTGGCCTATTTCTACCAGCACGAAAACTCCAACATCCACCGCGCCGCGCATGAGCTGGCGGCACGGGCGACGGATGCCTATGAAGCAGCCCGTAACAAGGTGGCGCGCTTTATTGGCTCACCCAGCCCGGATCAGGTGATTTTCGTGCGCGGTGCCACCGAGGCCATCAATCTGGTGGCCAATACCTGGGGGCGCCAGAATATCGGCGCGGGCGATGAAATCGTGGTGTCGCAGCTGGAGCACCATGCCAACATCGTGCCCTGGCAAATGCTGGCAGCGGCGAGCGGGGCGAAAATCCGGGTGATTCCGGTGGATGACAGCGGCCAGATCCTACTGGACGAATACCGCAAGCTGCTGAACAGCCGCACCAGGCTGGTGGCCATCACCCAGGTATCCAATGCGCTGGGAACGGTGACGCCGGTGCAGGAAATCGTGGCGCTGGCGCATGCCGCCGGGGCGCGGGTGCTGGTGGACGGGGCGCAATCGGTATCGCATATGCGGGTGAATGTGCAGGCGCTGGATGCAGATTTCTTTGTGTTTTCCGGGCACAAGGTGTTTGCACCCACCGGCATTGGCGTGGTGTACGGCAAGAAGGAATTGCTGGACAGCATGCCGCCGTGGCAAGGGGGTGGCAATATGATTGCCGATGTCACCTTCGAGAAAACGCTGTATCAGCCGGCGCCCAACAAGTTCGAGGCAGGCACCGGCAATATCGCGGACGCGGTGGGCCTTGGCGCAGCCATCGACTATGTCGAGCGTATCGGGCTGGAAGCCATTGCCCATTACGAGCACGACCTGCTGGTGTATGCCACCCACGGCCTGCATTCGGTACCGGGCTTGCGCCTGGTTGGCACCGCAGCCAACAAGGCCAGCGTGCTGTCCTTCGTGCTGCCGGGCTATCGCACCGAGGAAGTGGGCAAGGCGCTGAATCAGGAAGGCATTGCGGTGCGCTCCGGCCACCACTGCGCCCAGCCGATTCTGCGGCGCTTCGGGCTGGAAGCCACGGTACGGCCTTCGCTGGCTTTCTATAACACCTGCGAGGAAGTCGATACCCTGGTAGCGGTATTGCAGCGGCTGGCACGCCGCCGTTAGCGGCTGGCGTTGAGGGACAAGGGCCGATGCACATGCATCGGCCCTTGTTTCGTGTGCCGCGCTCAGTTGGCGGCTTGCTGGTTGCGGATCAGCAGCAGCGATTCGCCGCTATGCATGATGACTTCCGGGCCGGGAGAAAACTCCACCTCGCCCGGGCTGCGTTCCAGTGCAATCACCATGGCCTTGCTCCCGAAGCCTTCCTTGAGAAAGCTGCCCAGTGGCTGGCCCTCCCAGCGTTCTTCCAGCACATGGATCTGGGCATGAAACTGGTTGGGGTAGCGCTGGTGCAGATGCTCGAAAAAGTGCAGGGTTTCCGGATGGGCCACGATATTGGCCATATTCATGCCGCCCAGGTGGGACGGAATCACCACATTGTCCGCGCCCACCGCCAGCAGCTTCTTGCGCGAACTTTCGTTTTCCGCCTTGGCCACCGCCAGCACTGCCGGGTTCAGGTTCTTGGCGGTCACCACCACAAAGGCATTGTCGGCGTCGGCACTCAGACAGGAAATCAGCGCGCGGGCGTGGGCAATGCCGGCGGCGGTCAGATTCTCATCCTCGGAAGCGTCGCCCACAATGAAGGGCACATCGCGCTCTTGCAGCAAGGCGATATTGGCCTCGTCCTTTTCGATCACCACCACCTGGTGGTGGGTGCCCAGCAATTCTTCCAGCGCGTAGCGCCCGGTGTGGCTCAGCCCGCAAATGATGGTGTGCTGGCGCATGTGCGCAATCAGTTTTTCCATTTTCTTTCGTCTCAGATAAAGCGGCAGGTCGCCCTGGAACAGCATCAGGGTGAGGGAGGAAATGCCATAACCGACCACGCCGGTGCCAAACACGATCAGCGCAATGGTGAAATAACGGCCAGCCAGGGACAGGTTGTGGGTTTCGCCGTAGCCGATGGTGGCCAGGGTGATCACCGTCATGAACAGGCTGTCGGAAAAGCTCCAGCCCTCCACCAGCATGTAGCCACTGGTACCAAACAGCAGGGCGGCAAATACCAGGCTGCTGAGGAAAATGAGTTTACGCGGGAAACTGTTGCGCATGAATGGTGGAGACAGCGTGGGAAAGCGGCATTATAGCGATTCTGATGCCGCATGCATGCAATTTGCTGGGCATGGCCTGTCTCCGCCCTCCGCGGCCATCTGTGTGCAGATATGTCGCAGGGTGGGGCAGGCAATGGTTCTTCACACTGTTTTACAAGCGGTTACCTGCCATTGATTAATCTGGACTGGTATCAACGCATTGGAGGTCCAGTCCATGAAAACCCGCATCCTGATTCCCGCGCTGCTGGCGCTTTCCTTTACCGGCATGGCCTATGCCGATGCTTCCGCCATTCTGGGTGGTGCACTGGGTGGCGCGGTGGGCGCCGCTGTCGGCCAATCCATCGGTGGCCGCAATGGTGCCATCATCGGCGGTGCCGTGGGTGGCAGCGTGGGCACCGCGCTGGCCTACCAGCGTGACGACTACCGCGCTTACCGTCCGGCACCGGCGGCGGTGCCGGTGTACCAGCCGGTGGCTTATGCCGCCCCTGTGCGCTATGTGGAGCCGCCGAGCTATCCGCACTGGCATGAGGAGCGGCACGAGCATGACCGCGACTGGCATGATCGCGGCTGGCGTGGCCACGACTGGCGCGATGGCTATTATCGCCACGGTGATTGAGTCTGTTGCCGTCAATCAGGCCCTGAGCAATCAGGGCCTTTTTCATTTTGTGCATGCGCTGTTGCTGTCAACTATCGTTGACTGAAGCGCGTGCTGGCGGCTGCTGCGCCTTTGCCGCCGCGCCAGTGCCAGCGCCAGTAGCACAATAGCAACAGCGATAAAGTTGTTGCCTGCCAGGCTGGCTGTTCCCTATAATTGATTAGCAATCAAATCATTTACATGCGAAGCATTATGAACAGTGTCGATTTACTACGGCTAGGCATCACCAGTGCCATCATGCACGCCGGGCGCAAATGGCGGCAGATTTCCCAGGCAGTGGTGCTTACCCATGGCCTGACCGCGCCGGGTGCATCGGCGCTGATTTTCATTGGCCGGCTGGGCGAGGGCATCAACCAGGTGGCGCTGGCCGAGGAAATCGGCATCGAAGGGCCATCGCTGGTGCGGGTTATCGACCAGCTGGCCAGTGCCGGCCTGGTGCGCCGTGAAAAGGACAAGGTGGACCGGCGCTCCAATACCCTGTGGTTTACCGAGCAAGGCCGTGCCCTGAGCGACAAGATCGAGGCCGAGCTGGTGGATTTGCGTGCGCTGGTGTTCAAGGACGTGGCGCCGGCCGATCTGGAAGCCACCTTGCGTGTGTTTGCGGCGGTGGAATCCGCCTATCAGCGGCCGGAACTGGTGGCCGAACTGGCAGCCATGGCTGGCCAGGCGCGCGCATGACGCTGCCGGGCTGGCGTGACTGGCTGTTTTCGGCCAAGGCCTTTGCTGCGGCCATGCTGGCGCTGTATCTGGCCATGGCGCTGTCCTTGCCGCGTCCTTACTGGGCCATGGCCACGGTATATGTGGTATCGCATCCGCTGACCGGGGCCACCCGTTCCAAGGCGGTCTACCGTATTGGCGGCACCTTGCTGGGCGCCTCGGCTGCGGTCATCCTGCTGCCGCTGTTTGTCAATGCGCCCACCCTGCTCAGCCTGGTGGTGGCGCTGTGGACCGGCACGCTGCTGAGCATTTCGCTGCTGGACCGCACCCCGCGCAGCTATCTGTTCATGCTGTCGGCCTATACGCTGCCGATGATTGCCTTGCCGGCGCTCAATAGCCCGGAAGGCATTTTCGATCTGGCATTGGCGCGCAGTGAGGAAATCCTGCTCGGCATCCTGTGCGCCAGCGTGGTGTCGGCGCTGGTGTGGCCGGGCAAGGTGGCACCCATTTTCTCTGCCCGCATCGCCAGCTGGCTGGGAGATGCGCGCGACTGGGCCTGCGAGCTGCTGCAGCAAAGCGCTGCCGCCAGCCAGCCCATGCATGCCAGCCGCCACAAGCTGGCGGCAGACATCCTGGCACTGGATCAGTTCATCTCCCACCTGTCTTACGACACCACCAGTTTTGCCATGGTGAAAAACGCCCGCGAGCTGCGTGGCCGCATGAGCATGTTGCTGCCGATTTTGTCCTCGCTGACCGAAACCAAGCAGGCGCTGCTGCGGCAGCAGGATGGCATGCCGGCCGGCTTGAGCGCGCTGATGCACGAGGTGGCGCAGTGGATGGCCAGCCCCGACCTGGGCCACATCCGCCGCGAAGCGCCGCTGTTGCAACGACGGCTGGCGGCGCTGAAGCAGCAGATCGCCAGCGGTGACAGCTGGCAGGCGCTGCTGATTGCCCACGGGCTGGCGCGTTTGCAATCGCTGATCAATCTGTGGCTGGACTGCCGCTTGCTGCAGCAACTGATTGCCGAGGAGCATCCCACTTTCCAGTGGAAGCCGGCCTATCGGCACTGGCCGGTGGGCGGCACGGCGCGGCATTACGATTACGGCATGATGGCGTTTTCCTCGCTGCAGGCTTCGGTGGCGATTTTCCTGGCCTGCCAGCTGTGGATACAGCTGGGGTGGACCGATGGTTCCGGGGCAGTGATCATGGTGGCCATTGCCTCTTGCTTCTTTGCCGCGCTGGATGAACCGGCCCCGATGATGCGCACCTTCCTGATCTGGGCGGTGGTGAGCATTGCCCTGACCACCGTGCTGCTGTTCATGGTGATTCCGGCGGCCTATACCTTTGAAATGCTGGTGGCCATGCTGGCCATCCCTTTCCTGCTGGTGGGCACCCTGTTTACCCGGCCGCAGTTCACCATGATTGCCATGATGCTGACGGTGAACACCGCCACCTTCCTCAGCCTGCAAGGCGCCTACGACACCGATTTCACCGCCTTCTTCAATGGCAATGTGGCTACCGTGGTGGGGGTGTCGTTTGCGCTGTTGTTCAGCCTGCTGGTGCGCCCCTTTGGCATCGAGCTGGCCATCCGCCGGCTGCGCCGGGCCAGCTGGCATGATCTGGCCGAAACTGCGGCGGGCCGCCGGCTGGATGATTACACCCGGCTCACCGCACGCATGCTGGACCGGCTGGGCCTGCTGATTCCGCGGCTGGCGGCCAGCGGCAATGAGCAATTGCCACAGGTGTTCAACGAGCTGCGTGCCGGTTTCAGCGTGTTGCATTTGCAGCGGGAAGAAAATGCCCAGGCCGGCCCCGCCGGCGTGGCGGTGCAGCAGGTGCTGGACGCGGTGGAGCGGCATTACCGCCAGGCGCTGGAACAGCGCCAGCAGCCGCAGGCTGATGTGCGCCTGTTGCAGTGTATCGACGATGCGCTCAATCAGCTGTTGGCCAGCGGCCGCCGCAGCGACCACCACCTGCTCACCGTGCTCAATGCGCTGGTTGAATTGCGCATTACCCTGTTTCCGGCTGCCGGCAGCTATGCCATGGCAGCCAGCCCACCCTTGCCTGCAGGAGGTTCGACACCGTGATTGGTGAAATCGAAATCTACGGGGTGTATTTCCCCAGCCTGCTGATCCTGATGGTGCTGGCCTTTGGCGTCACCGCCGGCCTGCGCATCCTGCTGGGTCAGCTGGGCTTCTACAAACTGGTATGGCACCGTTCCCTGATGAACTTTGCCTTGTATGTGATTGTGCTCGGCGGTTTCGTCGTGCTGACTCGCGGATGGTAATGATGAAAAAGCTGATAGGCAAAGCAGGGCCGGTGGTGCTGACCCTGATCGTGGTGGTGGCGGCGGTGCTGGTGGGCCGTTATCTGTGGGATTACTACACCAATGCGCCGTGGACGCGCGATGGGCATATCCGCGCCGACGTGGTGCAGATCGCCCCGGACGTGTCCGGGCTGATCACCGAGGTGAAAGTCAGCGACAACCAGCTGGTGAAACGCGGCCAGGTGTTGTTTGTCATCGACCGCGCCCGTTACGCGCTGGCACTCAAGCAGGCGGAAGCGGCGCTGGCGCAGCAGAACGCCGGGCTGCTGCAGGCAAAACGCGAGGCCGCACGCAACCGTGGCCTGAGTGATCTGGTGTCCAGGGAAAGCATCGAGCAGAGCGAAGCCCGTGTGCAGCAGGACGAGGCCAGCGTCGCCGCTGCCACCACCGCGGTGGAAGTGGCCCGGCTCAATCTGCAGCGCACCGTGGTGAGCAGCCCGGTGGATGGTTACCTTAACGACCGCACCCCACGGGTGGGCGATTACGTCAGCACCGGCAAGCCGGTGTTGTCGATGGTGGATGCCCATTCCTTCCATGTGGATGGCTATTTCGAAGAAACCAAGATGAACCGGGTAAGGGTCAACCAGCCGGTGGAAATCCAGATCATGGGCGAGACGCACAAGTTGCGCGGCCATGTGCAGAGCATTGCCGCCGGAATCGAAGACCGCGACCGCAGCAATGGCGCCACCCTGCTGCCCAATGTCAATCCCACCTTCAACTGGGTGCGGCTGGCCCAGCGCATTCCGGTGCGCATCACCCTGGATGAGGTTCCGGCCGACTTCCGCATGATTGCCGGGCGCACCGCCACCGTGGCCGTGGTGGCCGGCAAGGGAGAGCAGCCGTGAGCCGGCTGTATCCTGCCAGCCTGCTGCTGGCGCTGACCGCGCTTGCCGGCTGCACCAGCGTCGGCCCGGATTACCATCTGCCGGCTGGCGCGGTCATGCAACGCCAGGCAGCCCAGGGCCGCTTTGCCAATGCCGATGGCCGGCAGACCTCCAGCCAGCCGGTGGCCCCGCGCTGGTGGCAGCTCTACCACGATCCGGTGCTGAACCAGCTGGTGGAGCAGGCGCAACAGGCCAATACCGATTTGCGCGCGGCCACGGCCAATCTGCAAAAGGCACTGGCGGTGGCGAGCCAGGTCAGTGCCGAGGCCGGCCCGCATGCCGAACTGTCGGCATCGGCCGAACGGGCGCGTATCTCCGGCCAGAGCATGTTGCTGGACGTCCCCTTGCCGGTGAGCAATCTGGGAGACGAGGGCATCCGTGTGGCCTACCAGCTGGACCTGTTTGGCAAGCTCAGACGCGGCGACGAGGCTGCCGAAGCCAATAGCGAAGCCAGTGCCGCCGCCCGCGATCTGGCGCGCATCACCGTGACCGCCGAAACCGTGCGCAGCTATCTGCAGATCTGCTCGGCCAATCACGGCTACCAGGTATTGCAACAGCAGTCGGCGCTGCAGCAGAAACAGCTGGAACTGACGCGCCTCCTGGCCGGTGCCGGCCGGCTCACCGCCACCGATGTGCTGCGCGCGCAGGCGCAGGCCGACAGCGTGGCGGCCGGCCTGCCGGCCTATCAGGCGCAGCGCGATGCCGCGCGTTATCGCCTGGCCATGCTGCTGGGACAAACCCCGGCCGAGGCGCTGCCGCCTGCGGCACTGGCCTGCGCGCAGGAGCCGCAGCTGGCGCAAGCCATTCCGGTGGGCGACGGCCGGGCCTTGCTGGCGCGGCGGCCGGATGTGCAGCAGGCCGAGCGCAAGCTGGCACAATCCAGCGCCATGATAGGCGTGGCCACGGCCGAGCTGTACCCCAGCATCACGCTGGGGGCATCGGCCGGCTTTACCGGCCTGCTGGAAGATGTGGGGCAGCGCTCCACCCAGCGTTTCGGTTATGGCCCGCTGATCAGCTGGACCATTCCCGACAGCGGTGCCCGGGCGCGGGTGACCGCGGCCAAGGCCGACAATGCGGCGGCGCTGGCCCACTTCGACGGGGTGGTGCTCAATGCCCTGCGCGAGGTGGAAACCAGCCTCAGCCTGTATGGCAAGGATTTGCAGCGGCTGGCATTGCTGCGTACCGCGCGCGACAGTGCCCGACAGGCTGCCGCGCAGAACCGCCGCCTGTATCAGGCAGGCCGCTCACCCTATTTGTCCAGCCTGGATGCCGACCGCACCCTGGTCAGCAATGAAATGGCCGTGGCCAGCGCCGAAAGCCAGCTGGCACAGGATCAGGTCAATCTGTTCCTGGCGCTGGGCGGGGGCTGGGAGGAGGGCAAGACCCAGGCCGGCCATTAAGGAGGGCCAGCTGCGCTGAGAGGTCGTGCGCGCCGGGGTGGGCAAGCTGAAGGTATAGACCGTGGATCAATCAGCCAGTGGCATGGCAGGAACTGCTCTTGTCCTGTCTTCGTCGCTGCGCCGTGGTCCGGGTGTACTGTCCGGTCTTGCCCGCGGCATGCTGCTATGAGGGCCCGTGCTGCAGCCTGGGCGCTGCCAGCAGTGACGATTCATGCCATATGAGTGTAATTTTTGTTGTGCCGGCCCGGTAGTGCATATAGCATCTGCCATCGCCGTTTTCAGTCCGGAAGCCCCATGCCCGCATCTGCCAGCGTCCCCGTATTGCTGCCGGTTTTTCTGGTAACCGATATTTTGTGCGCCTGCATCCTGGCGCAACTGCTGGCCCTGCGCAAGGCCGGTGTGGCGGGTACCCGCAGCTGGATTGCCGCCAATATCGCCATGGTGGCCTATCTGCCGGCACTGGGGCTGCGTGCCGTGCTGCCGCTGGTGTTCAGCGTGGTGCTCAGCAACGGGCTGGGTCTGCTTGCCGCCAGCCTGTTCTATATCGGTTGCGCCCGTTTCCTCGGCCGTCCCACCCACGCCCGTGGCTGGTTGCTACTGGTGTGCTGCGCCCTTGCTGGCCTGCTGTGGTTCACCCTGGTGGAGGATGTGATCCGGCTGCGCGTCATCATTGCCTCGGGCGGCATTGCCGTGGTGTTTGTCGCCACGGCCTACCTGCTGTGGCGCCACCGCCCGCCGGGGCAGGGCGCGGCCGTCTACTGGCTGGGCGCATGCTGCAGCACGGCCACCGCCTTGTTGCATGCATCGCGCGCCATCTATTACGGCGCTGGTTTTGGCAATCTGTCCGACCTGTTTGCCAATACGCTGGTCAATGTGCTGTCGATGAGCCTGACCGCGGCGCTGGTGCCCGGTCTGTCCATGCTGGCGGCGGCCATGGTGCAGCAGCAGCTGCTGAGCGATGCCACCTGGCGTGCCGAGCGCGATGGCATGACCGGCACGCTGACCCGGCAAAGTTTCGAGTCGCGCATCGTGGCCGACCTGCAGCGGGCCAATATCAGCGGCGATGCCTTTTGCTTTGTGCTGGCCGACCTGGATTTCTTCAAGCGCATCAACGACAACCATGGCCACCAGGCCGGTGACCGGGTGCTGGTGGCCTTTACCGAGCTGATTCGGCGGCAGCTGCGGGCTGGCGACTATATCGGCCGCATGGGGGGCGAAGAGTTTGGCATTGCCTTGCCGGCCACACCGCCTGCCGAGGCCATGCGTGTGGCCGAGCGCCTGCGTCAGGCCGTGGCCGCGCAGCAGGTGGTGACCGACAGCGGCAGCCTGCGCTACAGCGTCAGCATGGGCCTGGCCGTGCATGCAGCGGGCGCTAACTTCAGCGATCTGTACCGCCATGCCGACCAAGCCCTGTATGCCGCCAAGCAGGCCGGACGCAATGCCATCGTCAGCCAGGATGCGTCGGCTCAGCCGGCTTGCACCGCCTTGCGCAATTGCTGCAAACCGGCCTGATACTGCTGGCGTGCCTGCAAGGCTTCCTGCATGTCGACTGCGGCAAAGGTGATCCCCTGATTGGGTTGTAATTGCGCCACCACGTCCAGATCGGCACTGATGACCGTGCCCACCATGGCATACCCCCCGCCGGAGACGGCATCGCGCAGCAGGATGATGGCCTCCTTGCCGGCCGGCAGCTGGATCGAGCCGATGGGATAGCCGGCATCCACGATGTTGGACGGATCATCCCCCGCGCCAAAGGGCGCTTCCCGTGGCTGAAACTGCAAGGGCATGCCGCCTTTCAGCCGGTAGCCCGTGCGGTCGGACTCCGAGGCCACCGTCCATGGCTCCTGATAGAAGCGTGCAGCCGATTGCGCCGTGAGGCGATGGGCATACAAGCCGGGCAATACCCGGACCGTCGCCCGCTGCGGCAGGCTGCGCCACAGTGCTGCCGGTAGGCTGCGGCCTAGCGGCGCCACCGCTGCCGGCGCGAGGCCCAGTGGCAGGCTATCGCCAGCCTGCAAGCGTCGGCCCAGATACCCACCCAGGCTGCCCAGCGTATAAGTTGAACGGCTGCCCAGCACTTCTGGCACGTCGATGCCGCCGCTAACCGCCAGATAGGCACGCATGCCGGCGGTGGCCGGCAGGAAATCCAGCGTATCCCCCGCGGCAATCGACAAAACCTGATGTGTGGGCTGTGGCTGGCCATTGATACGTGGCTGCATGGCAGCACCACAGACGGCAATGCGGCAGGCCACGCTGAATTGCAGCTGCGGACCCAGCAGCGTGCACTCCAGCACGGCAGCATTTTCCGGGTTGCCCAGCAGCAGGTTGGCGGCGCGAAAAGAGTATTGGTCCAGTGCGCCGCAAGGCGGAATGCCCAGGTGATAGTAGCCGTTGCGGCCCGCGTCCTGTACCGAACTGGCAAGGCCGGGCTTGATGACTTTAATGTGCATGGCGGCTTCCCGGTAGTGATTGTGCATAGGCTTGCGGATTGGCCAGGAAGTCCGCCAGGTCGAAACGGACCGGAAAGATATCCAGCTGGAAGCTGCCCGCAGACACCGCCTGGATGGCCGCTGCGTATTGCTGCTGGGTGATGGGCTTGAAGCGGACAATATCGCCGGGCCGGAACAACACCATGCTGTCGGCCAGATAGGGCAGGCTTTGCTGCGGGTCGTAAATCGGTGCCGGCGTGATGCCGAACATCTGGTAGCCACCAGCCCCTTCTACCGAGTAAATACAGGCAAAACAGCCGCCATGGCCGATGGTCTGGCGCGGGGTGGCGGTGCGCGGGCTCAGGTACTTGGGTACTTGCAACTGCTGATCGCGTTCCACCATCTGGTAGAGAAAGGGCAGGCCGGCGACAAAGCCCACCATGGAGACAAACCACGGCGAACCGCTATGGGCGGCAATAAAGGCGTCTACCGAGTCAAACCCGTTGATCCGCGCCGCGTATTCCAGATCGGTGGATTGCGGGTCCTGATGACGCTGGCGAAAGCGCGCCCCCACTTCCCGCGTCCAGGGGTCGTTATACCAGACCGGGATTTCCAGCAGCCGGGTGTCCAGTACCGGCGGGCTGTCCTGGACCGACTGCTCCAGCTGGCGCAGCCCTTGCAGCAATTGTTCCGCCGGCAGGATGTCCGGGTCAAAGCGCAGCTGGAACGAGGCATTGGCCGGGCAGATTTCCAGTATCCCCGGCCAGCGCTGCTGGCGCAGCTGTTCGGTGATGGCCATGCCGGTAAAGCAGGCGGGCAGGGACATCGACTCGCTGATTTCGGCAAACAGGAATTCGTCGCCGCCAAAGGTGTAGCGAATGCTCATGCCAGCCTCCCCACGCTGCTGGCCCCCGGACTGGCCCCGGTTTCACTGCCTTGCCAGTGTGTCAGCCACTGCTCCAGAAAGCGGGTGTGGTAGCGTCCGGCACGTACATCGGCATCGGCCAGCAAGGCCAGATGCAGGCCCCCGGTGTGGGCAATGCCGCTGATATGCAGTTCGCCCAGCGCGCGGCGCATGCGGCACAGCGCGCGTTCGCGGCTTTCGTCCCACACAATCAGCTTGGCCAGCATGGAGTCGTAATAGGGCGGGATGACATAGCCCGGGTACAGCATGCTGTCCACGCGCACGCCCGGCCCGCCGGGTAGTTGCAGGTTCCGGATGGTGCCGGGCGAGGGGCGGAAGTCTTGCTGCGGGTCTTCGGCATTGATGCGGCATTCGATGGCGGCACCGCGCAGCCGGATGTCTTGCTGCTGCCAGCGCAAGGGCTGGCCGTCGGCAATCAGCAGCATTTCGCGCAGCAGGTCGAGGCCAGTCACCATTTCAGTGATCGGGTGTTCCACCTGGATGCGGGTATTCATCTCGATGAAATAGAACGCGCCCTGATCAAACAGAAACTCCAGCGTACCGGCCCCGCGGTAGGCTACCGACTGTGCCAGCCGGACGGCGGCCTGACACAGTCGGTCGCGCTGCTGCGCATCCAGCGCCGGGGAGGGGGCTTCTTCCATGATTTTCTGGCGGCGGCGTTGCAGCGAGCATTCGCGCTCGTAGCAATGAATCACCCGCTGGCCGTCGCCCAGGATTTGCACTTCCAGATGGCGCGCCTGCGGCATGAATCTTTCCAGATATAACTGACCATCGCCAAAGGCACTCTGCGCCTCGCGCTGGGCGGCGGCAAAGGCGGCCGGCAATGCAGCGGCGCTGTCGACCACACGGATGCCACGACCGCCGCCACCGGCCACCGCCTTGATCAGCAGCGGGTAGCCGATGTCGCTGGCAGCGGCCATTGCTGCCGCCACATCAGCCAGTGCGCCCAGGCTGCCCGGTACGGTGGCCACGCCGGCGGCCTGGGCGGTGGCACGCGCCTGTGCCTTGTCCCCCATCAGCGCGATGGTGTCGGCGGTCGGGCCGACAAAAATCATGCCGGCGGCTTCCACCTGGCGGGCAAATTCGGCACTTTCCGCAAGAAAGCCATAGCCGGGGTGAATGGCATCCACCTGATGACTGCGGGCGGCAGCCAGAATGGCCGGAATGTCCAGATAGCTTTTGCTAGCCGGTGCCGGGCCGATTTCCACCGTCAGCTCTGCCAGCTGGCAGGCCAGGCTGTCGCGGTCGGCACTGCTGTGGGCCAGTACTGTCTGCAGCCCCATTTCACGGGCGGCACGGAGGATGCGTACTGCAATTTCGCCGCGGTTGGCCACCAGCAGGCGGCGGATATTCTTCAGGACAATGGGCTGGCTCATGTCAGCACCCTGGCCACCGGCTGGCCGATCTCTACGGCCTCGCCGTCTTCCACCAGAAAGGCCATTAACTGCCCGCCGTGCCCGGCGGTCATTTCATTGAACTGCTTCATCACCTCGATGCAGGCAATCACGGTATCGGCTTCTACAGGACTGCCTTCTGTCACATAGGGGGCAGCATCGGGGGCCGGGCGGCGATAAAAGGTGCCGGGCAGCGGGGCAGGGATCAGGTGTTCGGGCATGGGGCTTCTCCTTGTATGGCTTGCTTTTCGCTGGCTCAGGCGGCGCTTTGGCCTTGTGGCGCGCGAATGGTGATGCCGGCCTCCAGCAGCCGGTTGCGGGTGGTGCGGATCAGTTGCAGTGCACCGGGGGTGTCGCTGTGTATGCAGATGGAGTCGAATGCGATGGGGATGCGCTGGCCGTCCACGGTATCCACCAGCCCTTGCCGGCAGGCCAGCATCACCTTGTCGGCCACGGTAGTGGGGCAGAGCCGGCCCATCTGGCGGGTAAAGACAATGCTGCCGCTGGCATCGTAGTCACGATCGGCAAAGAATTCGCAGATGGCCCTTACCCCCAGCTGCTTTGCCGCAAGGTGGGTGGCCGAGCCGGCCATGCAATACACCGCCAGAGCCGGTGACAAGCCTTGCAGCGCTTGCAAGAAGGCCAACGACAGGTCTTCGCTGGCTGCCATTGCCATATACAAGGCCCCGTGCGGCTTGACGTGCTGCATGCGCAAGCCTGCCAGTTGCAGAAAGGCTTGCAGTGCGCCGATCTGGTATATCGCATCCTGCACCAGCTCCTGCACACTGGCCTGGATGGTGCGCCGGCCGAAACCCACCAGATCGCGATAACCGGGGTGGGCGCCCACCGCCACACCGTATTGTTTGGCCAGTGCGACGCTGCTGGCCATGGTGGCCGGATCGCCGGCATGAAAACCGGTGGCGATATTGGCCGATGACAGCAGCGGCATGATGGACGGGTCGTCACCGTCGCCGAGATGCCAGGGACCAAAACTTTCGCCCATGTCGGCGTTCAGGTCGATTACCTGCTTTTGCATGTGCATTCCTGTCTGAGCGTGAGTCAGACCGACACCGTAAGCAGTGGAAGGAAACGGGGAAAGTTTTAAATTTTGATAGCGAGGTATCAATTTTCTTGATGCCGCTCGTCCGCCAGGCAGGAAAGGGCATTTGCCGCTTCAACCTTGCGGCGCAACGGAGGGTCAGCTGTACCACAAGGCAGTCATGACTTGCTCAGGTGTTCTGGCCAAGCAGCTCCTTGCATCCGTGCTGGTCAATTCGCCTGGTACGCATATTTAGACCTTTCCCCGCACTGGCTCCTCCCGATCTGATTGGCATCAGTCAGAGCGCCTCCAATCATTGACAATGTCATCACAACGGCCCGTTCCCACCCATGCCCAACCCCTGCCAGCTGCGCCTTCCCATCCACCTGGTGCTGGACCTCTTCATCCAACACGCCACCACCACGCAGTCAACTTGCACCTTGCAGCCCTCTCTTCCCGGCATATTCAGCCCACCTGCTAAGCCGGCGCCTTATCGCGCTTACTTGCTGCTGTCTGCGTACAAGTACAGCCTGTCATGCCTGCTGCTGCCCTGGCTGGCGGCCTGCTCCAGCTTCCTGGCCGGGCCGGGTGGCGGGCTGATCGGCGTGCCCACCCATTTGTATGACTTCAACCCGGAAATCTACACCGTCATCAGCGCTGAGTTTGAGTTTCTGGGTGTGGCCGGGGTATCCGGCGGTGAGGAGTGCTGCGCCACGCTGCCCCGTATCTGGCGCCCCGGTCTGATGGCCACCGTGCGTTGGGTGGAGGACCCCAACCCTTGCTTGGATTGTGGTCCGAAAGACCGCAATGCTTTTCGCGAGTACATGAAAAAAAAGCAAACCACCTACCAGCACTACAGCGCGCAGGTGGAGATTCCGCCGTACAAGGATACCTATGGCATCAATCTGGCCTTCCTGCCCTGCCATCAGGTGCGACTGGTGATCGATAGCAAACAAGTATTCCCGATGCTTGCCCAATGGGAAGCCGAAGCCAAACAACTGGAGGGTCAATCATGTCCGAAACCCCAATAAACCTGGAACACGCCCAACTGGCCGCACCCTGGGATGAGCAGCTGGATGCAGCCCCCCGTGATACCCAAGCGCTGCGCGACATCCGCCCTTGGCCGCAAGCGGCCATGCACCACAGCGCCATCCGCTGGCTCCGTCGCGCGCTGCTCTGCCTGCTGTTGCCATGGCTGGCGGCCTGCTCCAGCCTCCTGGCCGGGCCAGGTGGTGGGCTGATCGGTGTGCCCACCCATTTGTATGACTTCAACCCGGAAATCTACACCGTCAAATCCGTCACGTTTGAGTTTCTGGGCAAGTCAGCGGTATTTGCCGGCGAGGTGTGCTGCGCCACGCTGCCCCGTACCTGGCGTCCCGGTCTGATGGCCACCGTGCGCTGGGTGGAGGACCCCAACCCTTGCCTGGGGTGCGGTCCTAAAAATGAGAATGCTTTTCGTGAATACATGAAAAAGAAAGAAGCCAGCTACCAGCACTACAGCGCGCAGGTGGAGATTCCACGATATGGCAGTACCTGCGGCCTGAATCTGGCCTTCCTGCCCTGCCATCTGGTGAGGCTGGTGCTGGACTGTAAAGAGAAATACCCGCTGATCAAACAGTGGAGAGCCGAAGCCAAACAGATGGAGGGTCAGTCATGTCCGAAACCCCAATAAACCTGGAACACGCCCAGCTGGCCGCACCCTGGGATGATCAGCTGGATGCCTTCCCCAGTGATGCGCAGGAGCTGCGCGACATGCGCTATCTGCA
>NZ_JAELTZ010000170.1:0-320 GCF_016429115.1 Aquitalea sp. ASV15
GGCAGCCTACAGTCTGCCCCCATCACTCCGCGCTGGCGGAGACCATCGACAAAGGCTTTTGCATGTCCACACGTATCGAACACGACCTGCTTGGCGATCGCGCCGTCCCGGCTGATGCCTACTGGGGCTGTCTCTTATACACATCTGACGCTGCCGACGAACGAACAACAGTGTAGATCTCGGTGGTCGCCGGATCATTAAAGGGGGGGGGGGGGGGGGGGGGGGGGGGGGGGGGGGGGGGGGGGGGGGGGGGGGGGGGGGGGGGGGGGGGGGGGGGGGGGGGGGGGGGGGGGGGGGGGGGGGGGGGGGGGGGGGGGGGG
>NZ_JAELTZ010000171.1:0-320 GCF_016429115.1 Aquitalea sp. ASV15
AGTGATTAAGGGCTTGTATGCGGTATCGCCAGAGGCGGAGGACAGTGAGCAACTGCTGGCCAAGGTCAGCCGCGTGCTGGACAACGGCGTGGCCATCCTGCAATACCGCAACAAGAGCGCCAATACCTGTCTCTTATACACATCTGACGCTGCCGACGAACGAACAACAGTGTAGATCTCGGTGGTCGCCGGGTCATTAAAGAGGGGGGGGGGGGGGGGGGGGGGGGGGGGGGGGGGGGGGGGGGGGGGGGGGGGGGGGGGGGGGGGGGGGGGGGGGGGGGGGGGGGGGGGGGGGGGGGGGGGGGGGGGGGGGGGGGGGG
>NZ_JAELTZ010000172.1:0-320 GCF_016429115.1 Aquitalea sp. ASV15
GAGCGCATCCTGTTTCTGGAAGGTCTGCCCAATCTGCAAGATCTGGGCAAGCTGCACATTGGCGAAACGGTGGAAGAATGCCTGCGCAGTGACCTGCGCTATGAAACCGAAGTACAACGCCCGCAACCTGTCTCTTATACACATCTGACGCTGCCGACGAACGAACAACAGTGTAGATCTCGGTGGTCGCCGGATCATTAAAAGAGGGGGGGGGGGGGGGGGGGGGGGGGGGGGGGGGGGGGGGGGGGGGGGGGGGGGGGGGGGGGGGGGGGGGGGGGGGGGGGGGGGGGGGGGGGGGGGGGGGGGGGGGGGGGGGGGGG
>NZ_JAELTZ010000173.1:0-319 GCF_016429115.1 Aquitalea sp. ASV15
CCCCCCCCCCCCCCCCCCCCCCCCCCCCCCCCCCCCCCCCCCCCCCCCCCCCCCCCCCCCCCCCCCCCCCCCCCCCCCCCCCCCCCCCCCCCCCCCCCCCCCCCCCCCCCCCCCCCCCCTCTTTTCACGCAGAAGACGGCATACGAGATCCTTGTTAATGTCTCGTGGGCTCGGAGATGTGTATAAGAGACAGGGCTCCAACCGCGTGCTGCGCGCGGATATCCGCATCATTGCCGCCACCTCGGCCCGGCTGGAAGAAAAAGTCAGCGCCGGCAGCTTCCGCGCCGATCTCTACTACCGGCTGAATGTGCTGACCATC
>NZ_JAELTZ010000174.1:0-319 GCF_016429115.1 Aquitalea sp. ASV15
CCCCCCCCCCCCCCCCCCCCCCCCCCCCCCCCCCCCCCCCCCCCCCCCCCCCCCCCCCCCCCCCCCCCCCCCCCCCCCCCCCCCCCCCCCCCCCCCCCCCCCCCCCCCCCCCCCCCCTTTTAATGACCCGGCGACCACCGAGATCTACACTGTTGTTCGTTCGTCGGCAGCGTCAGATGTGTATAAGAGACAGGAACTGGATCAGGCGGCGCAGGCAGCCAAAGGCGGTTTCGGCAATCAGGTGACGGTCGTTGGAACCCAGCTTCACGTTTTCGCGGAAGTAGGCGGACAGCACGGCATCGGCCGGGCGGTCAAAGCG
>NZ_JAELTZ010000175.1:0-319 GCF_016429115.1 Aquitalea sp. ASV15
CGTGCTGACTCCCATATGGATTTCATAGCCGCTCACCGCGGCGCCAGCCAGCGTCAGCTGGCCGTTCACCCGCGTCAGCTGCTTGTGCGCGGCCAGCGTGGTTTCCATTTCCAGCCAGCCCAGGCCCTGTCTCTTATACACATCTGACGCTGCCGACGAACGAACAACAGTGTAGATCTCGGTGGTCGCCGGATCAGTAAAAGGGGGGGGGGGGGGGGGGGGGGGGGGGGGGGGGGGGGGGGGGGGGGGGGGGGGGGGGGGGGGGGGGGGGGGGGGGGGGGGGGGGGGGGGGGGGGGGGGGGGGGGGGGGGGGGGGGGG
>NZ_JAELTZ010000025.1:0-62337 GCF_016429115.1 Aquitalea sp. ASV15
TACAAGCAGAATGTCGGCGGTTCGACTCCGTCAACGCCCACCAAGGTTTGGAGTGGTAGTTCAGTTGGTTAGAATACCGGCCTGTCACGCCGGGGGTCGCGGGTTCGAGTCCCGTCCACTCCGCCAATATCAGAAAAAGCAGCCTATGGCTGCTTTTTTGCATTTCCACCCACCCTCAGCCACACCAGTCTTCCTGCCACACTCCGTACCAGCCATCAACGCAAAAAACCCGGCATTGCCGGGTTTCGCCAGGCGATTGTGCGCAACACCACCAGCCACCACACGCATCGGGCGGCTGGTAATGGCGCAGCTCAATCCTTACGCATGGCCAGCCAAAGCTGCATGGCAATCACGCCGACAAAAAATACCGCCACCCAGAATGGCATGGCCTGCCCGAGGAAAGTCCAATCCACCTTGGCACACTCGCCACTGCCTTTGAACACCTTGGACAGCACATCCCACAAGGGAGAGGTTTCCATCAGGTAGTCCAGCCCAGGGCCGCAGGCGGGCACCTGATCTTCCGGCAGACTCTGCAACCACAGCTGCCGCACGGAAACCGCCCCGCCCGCCAGCGCAGCCAGCACGCCCAGCCCGGCCCACAGGCGATAGCCGCCACGACCGGGGTTATGCAAGGCCGCCAAGAGGGCAATCAGGCCGACGGCAATAACGCCAACGCGCTGAAAAATGCACAGCGGGCAAGGCTCCAGCTGCAAAACATACTGCGAATACAGGGCAAAGCCCATGGCGGCGGCACAGCCAGCCGCCACCAGAAAGAACCCTTGGCGGCGCGATAAACGAATACTCACAACATCCCCTTGTTTATGTTTTGGGCTGAAATACGAAAGCTCTGAGATTTTGCTACAGACTCAAAGTTCCAGAAATTGTTTGATGGCCTCACGCTGATTCAGCGCATCCTTGTAACCAAGCGCAATCAGGGCACGGCAATATCCCGGCTCAAACAGCAAATAGGTCGCCAGCGTCATGCCGCGCTGGCGCGTGCCCCCCGTCCCCTTCATCAGAAAGCGCAATACCGGCGGAAACTCATGGGCATACTGGTAAGCAATGCTTTCCAGCGATTTGCTGGGATTCAACATGAAAATGTCCACCTGCTTGAGGCTGGTTTGCGTGCACAGTTCCTGATGCCCCTCCAGCAAAGACACCGTGTGATTCACCCGCAACAAGCGCTCCATATCCATCGACATGCTGTCGATGAACACACTATTTAGCAGATGGCCGAATATCTGTGCCGGGCTGGGCGCCACCCCGGTGGTGCGGCGCTCGGCCCCTGCTGGCCGCTGACTGCTCAAGCCGACGATAAACAGCTTTTCCGCCCCCAGATGCAGGGCCGGCGACAAGGGGGCCATCTGCCGAATGGCGCCATCGCAATAATGCAGCTTGCCGATCTGGGTCGAGGGAAAGATCAGCGGAATGGCCGAGGTGGCCATCAAATGATCCAGCGAGATTTTCTCGCGCACGCCAATTCGCTGATGACGGGACCATTCGTTGATACCGGGCTGCCCCTCAAAAAAGGTCACCGACATACCGGTACTGAAACAGGAGGCGGTCAGGGCCAATGCCTGCAGGGCATGCTGCTGCAATGAATCCTGAATGCCATCCAGCGGCATGGTACGTGCCAGAAAATCACGCAATGGCGCATTATCCAGAAAGCTGCGCGGATTACGCCAGCCGCGGCCGCCAGTGGCGATGGAAATGCCAAAATGGAAAAAGGTCTTGAGAAAATAGGCCAGGCTGGCATCGTAAACATTATTGATGTGCAATTGCTTCCACATCTGGGCCAGATAGCGCACCGCCTGGCGATAATTTCCGGCACCGGCAGCCACTGCCACGGCATTGATGGCGCCAGCCGAAGTACCGCAGATGATGGGAAAGGGATTGCGTTCCGGCTCCGGCAGCAGACGCGAAATGGCCAGCAATACGCCCGCCTGATAGGCGGCACGGGCGCCGCCTCCCGACAGCACCAGACCGATCTTGCTCTTCCCCGCCATCTTGCACCTCGCTGTGGATGCATTAGTTGTTGTTATAGGCATAGCCGGAAAACGGCTGCTCTGACAAGCAGCCGCATCACATCAGCCTCAGTCTTCACCCGCCACGGTCATCGATTCGATCAACACCGAACCCATGACTTTGCCACCTCGTGCCAAGGTATCGGTGCCAACTGCCACCATGCGCTGGAACATTTCACGCAGATTGCCCGCGATGGTGATTTCCTCCACCGGATAGGCGATCACACCCTTTTCCACCCAAAAGCCGGCCGCGCCGCGCGAATAATCGCCGGTCACGGTATTGATGCCATGGCCCAGCAGCTCGGTGACCAGCAGCCCCGTCCCCACCTGCTGCAACAACTCGTCAAAGCTCTCACCCGTGCTGTGCACCAGCAGATTATGCGGGCCGCCGGCATTGCCGGTTGTCTGCAAACCGAGCTTGCGTGCCGAGTAGCTGGCCAGCATATAACCCTGCAATACCCCCTGATCCACCAGCCGCCGCGCCGAGGTTTCCACCCCTTCACTATCAAAGGCACCGCTCGACATGCCACGCAATACAAAGGGATCTTCATCCACCGTGATATTGGGATGGAAAATCTGCTGCCCCTGGCAATCCAGCAAGAAAGAAGACTTGCGGTACAAATTGCCCCCGCTGATCGCCGACACCAGGTGACCCAGCAAGGATGCCGCCACCGGCGCCTCGAACAGCACCGGGTACTGGCCGGTCTTTACCCGGCGCGCCGACAGGCGACGCACCGCCCGTTCACCGGCGATACGGCCGATCTTGCGCGGATCCTCCAGATCATCCGGGTGCCGCGCGGCCGAATACCAGTAATCGCGCTGCATCGAGCCGCCCTCTTCCGCCACCACCGCGGCAGAAATGCTGTGACGGCTGCCGGGATAACCCGCCAGGAATCCATTACTGTTGGCATAGATGAAATGACTGGCCTGCGCCGATACCGAAGCGCCTTCGGAATTGCGGATGCGCGCATCCACCGCCCTGGCAGCATCTTCACACTGCCGCGCCAGCTCGATGGCCTGCTCCACCGGCAGATTCCACGGGTGGAACAGATCCAGATCGGGAAAATCGGTGGCCAGCAACTGCCGGTCGGCCAGGCCGGAACACTCGTCCTCGGCAGTAAAGCGCGCAATATCCAGCGCGGCCTTCACCGTATCGCGCAGGGCTGTTTCGGAAAAGTCAGAGGTACTGGCATGGCCCTTTTTCTGCCCCAGGTACACGGTGACCGACACCCCCTTGTCCTGGTTGTACTCGATGGTTTCCACCTCGCCCAGCCGTACGCTGACCGTCTGACCCAGACCTTCGGAAACATCGGTTTCGGCGGCAGAAGCCCCATGCTGTTGCGCCAGCTCCAGTACACGACTGGCGATGCCTGCTAATACGTCTTTGCTGAAACTGAATGTGTTGTCTGCCAATGTCTTATCTACCATGATGTATTTTGCCTTGCCGATGCGGCGGCGCAGCCCGCCACCGCCGCCGCCGACGTGTTTGCACGGGAAGCGACACGTCTTTTCCGGTATCATACCAGCCTTGAAAACCGTAGAGACTTTTGAACGATGACTGATTACCAGGACGACAGCCTGCCTGACGGCATGATCAGCAAGTCCCAGCGCAAGCGCGACATGGACGCGCTGCAGGATCTGGGCAAGGAGCTGGTCGAACTCTCCAAGGATACGCTGAAGAAAATGCAGCTGCCGGAGGATTTGCTGACTGCCATTCTGGACTACAAACGCTTTACCGCCCATGGCGCACTGCGCCGCCAGCTGCAATACATCGGCAAGCTGATGCGCGACATCGACGCAGAGCCGATCCGCCAGTATCTGCTGGTGATCAAGGGCGAATCGTCCGAGCACATTGCCTGGCAACATTTGCTGGAACGCTGGCGCGAACGCCTGATGAGCGACGATAAAATGTCCGCCACCTTCATTAACGAATTTCCCGGCGTGGACCCACAACAACTGCGCACGCTGATTCGCAATGCCCGCAAGGAACAGGCCGAGAACAAGCCGCCCAAATCCTTCCGCCTGCTGTTCCAGCTGATCAAGCAAGCCATCCCCGAGCCGGGCAAGCCCCGGGTACAGCAGGATGAACAAGCACACGAATACGGAGAAGACGAGTAATGCTGAAGATAGGCCTGGTTTCAGTTTCGGATCGCGCCAGTAGCGGCGTTTACCAGGACCAGGGCATTCCGGCCCTGCAAGACTGGCTGACCCAGGCGCTGGCCAGCCCGTTCACCACTGTCACCCGGCTGATTCCGGACGAGCAGGCCGAGATCGAATCCACGCTGCGACAGCTGGTGGACGAGGAAGGCTGTCACCTGGTGCTGACAACCGGCGGCACCGGTCCGGCACCGCGCGATGTCACACCGGATGCCACCCTGGCAGTGGCCGACCGCGAAATGCCGGGCTTCGGCGAGCAAATGCGCCAGATCAGCCTGCGTTTTGTGCCGACGGCCATTCTGTCGCGCCAGGTCGGCGTCATTCGCAAAAGTACGCTGATCCTCAATCTGCCCGGCCAGCCCAAGGCAATCAAGGAAACTCTGGAAGGGCTGAAAGACCAACAGGGAGAAACACTGGTACCCGGCATTTTTGCTGCCATCCCCTACTGCCTCGACCTGATCGGCGGCCCCTATGTCGAAACCGTGCCGCAGATCGTCAAGGCATTCCGCCCCAAGTCGGCACAAAAACCCGCTTCGGCCTGATGTCCTACCGTGCCCCGGCCTGGCTGCCAGACGGCCATAGCCAAACCATCTGGCCAGCCCTGTTGCTGCGCACGCCACGGCCACCCTATCGTCGTGAACGATGGCCCACCCCGGACGGGGCCAGCATTGCACTGGACTTTGTCGATGGCCAGCCCGGCAGCCCGCTGGTCGTGCTGTTTCACGGTCTGGAAGGCAGCAGCGACAGTCACTACGCCCGTGCCTTGATGCAGGCAGTCGCCGCACGCGGCTGGCATGGCGTGGTGCCGCACTTTCGTGGCTGCGGCGGCATGGACAATCCCTTGCCGCGCGCCTACCACGCAGGGGATGCGGCGGAAATCCGCTGGATACTGCAGCGCTTGGCGCGGCGCCATCCGCTGATGGCGGTCGCGGCGGTATCACTGGGCGGCAGCATGCTGCTGAACTATCTGGCCGAAGAAGGCCCATTTGCCCTGCCTCGCGCCGCAGCCGCCATCTCGGCCCCGCTGGATCTGGTCGCGGCCAGCACCCGGCTCGACCGGGGCCTGGGCAGGTTGCTGTATACCCGCATGTTCATGAACACCCTCAAGCCCAAGGCACTGGCCACCCTGCGCCAGCATCCGGGCCTGTTCGACGCCGGCCGGGTACGCCGCGCCCGCACCTTTGTCGAATTCGATGATGCCGTCACCGCCCCGCTGCATGGCTATGGTACGGCGCTCAATTACTGGCAACGTGCCAGCAGCAAGCCACGTCTGCGCCAGATCAGCTGCCCCACCTTGATCCTGAATGCCCGCAACGACCCTTTCCTGCCGGCATCGGCCCTGCCAGCGGCAAACGAAGTCAGCCCGGCGGTGGTACTGGACTTTCCGCAGCATGGCGGGCATGTCGGCTTTGTCAGCGGCCGCTTTCCCGGTCATATTCACTGGCTGCCGCAGCGCCTGCTCGACTTCTTCCTGCCCCATCTGCAAAACAGCCCCGTCCAAGCAGACGCGGCCCCCCGCCCTTAGCAGCCACCCGGCCCATCAGCCCTGCTCCGGCAGCCAGGGCCGCTGCGGCATGATTGCCAAAGCCGGCACAGTTCTGCATGATGTCCGTTTTGGCTGAACGCATTACCACAGGCTTACAGAATGTCCGACATCCTCAATACCATCGTCGCCACCAAGCATCAGGAAGTGTCCGCTGCCCGGCAAACCTGCCCGCTGGCTGAAGTCCGCCATGCCGCCGAACTGCGCGCCACCGACAAGCGCGACTTTGTCGCCGCCATCCGCGCCAAGCATGCCTTGGGTCAGCCGGCAGTGATTGCCGAAATCAAGAAAGCCAGCCCGAGCAAGGGCGTGATTCGTGCCGACTTCGACCCGGCAGCCATTGCCGCCAGCTATGCCGCTGCCGGCGCAGCCTGCCTGTCGGTACTGACCGACAAGCAATATTTCCAGGGCGATGCCGCCTATCTGCAAGCCGCCCGTGCCGCCTGCCATTTGCCGGTGCTGCGCAAGGATTTCATGGTTGACGAATATCAGCTGTATGAGGCCCGCGCCATGGGTGCCGACTGCATCCTGCTGATTGCCGCCGCCCTGCCGCTGGCCCAGATGCGCGACTTCGAAGCCCTGTCACGCGAACTGGGCATGGCCGTGCTGGTGGAAGTCCACAATGAACAAGAACTGGAACAGGCGCTACAGCTGGATACCGAACTGATCGGCGTCAACAATCGCAATCTGCGCACCTTTGAAGTCAGCCTGACCACCACGCTGAAACTGCTGCCCGGCATCAGCAATGGCCGCATTGCGGTGACGGAAAGTGGCATTCTCACTGCCGATGACGTGCGCCTGATGCGCAGCCATCAGGTACACAGCTTTCTGGTGGGCGAAGCCTTCATGCGTCAGGACGACCCCGGCGCCGCCCTTGCCGGACTATTCTTTCCGCAGGACTGAAGCTTGCCATCCGTGCCGATGGCAATAGCAAAACGGCCACCCAAGCGGTGGCCGTTTTGTATTCCAGGGCAGCGTTTCAATAATCAGCACCCAGGTAGATATAGCCGCTGAGCTTGCCATTCTTGGCATTGCCCACCCCCAGAAAGAAGGGGCCAAAAATGGTATCCGCCGCCAGAAACACCGAACCGGCAGGAATCCATTGCGTCGTGCTGCCATCGAAGGGGTTGCCCCACACCCGGCCCACCTCGCCCGACATCCCAGCGTACAGACCGCTGCCCAGGGCGGATGGCAGCGAGGCCGCACGCCAGTACACCATCAGCCGTGACAGGGCCACCTTCTCGCCCAGCAACTCACCCGCCTGGTAGCCGGTCAGGTTGAGGAAGCCGCCCAACGACTCCAGCCGGTAGTCATCCGGCTTGCGATTGACAATGCCACGCGCCTTGCCGGTCAGCCGGAAGGTCAGATCGCCAAAGGTTTTCACCCCTTCCACCACCGCGTCATAGTCGCGGCTGGCGGTATAGCTGCCCATGGCCGGCAGGGACGAGGTCAGCACGACATTCATGAAATAGCCTGAGCGCGGCCAGCGCGGATTGTCAAACTGATCGAATACCAGTTTGCCACGCACCCCGGCGTAGCTGTGATTGATCGTGCCGTTCAACAGGGCGGAGTCGCCCAGTGACAGATAGCTTTCCACCCGAGAATCAAACAGCCCCAGTCGCAATTCACCATAACGGCCCAGCACCGTACCGACATCCGCATTGAACATGGTGATATCGTTGCTCACTTCGGCATATTTTATGTGATTGTCATCATAGAACGACAGCGGCTGCTGGTGATAACTGAGCGATGCCGCCGCAAACAAGGGGCTGTCATACGACCATGGCTGGTACAACTCGGTCTTGAACAGCTTGTCCTTGCCGATGACCATCTCGTTCCGCCATGAGCCACCGGCCGGATTCAGCCAGTTACGCTGGTGGGAAGCCAGGAAGCTGAAGTTGGAATCGCCCGGCGTCGAGCTATTGAGGCTCAGGCCGAAATGAACCGTATTGGGGCCAATATTCTTTTCCAGTGGCATCACGGTCATGATGTTGCGACCATTGCGCGCATCGATGGCGTAGCTGAGCTGGTCGTAATCACCCGCAGCAAACAGCGCGCGCAGCTTTTCGCGTACAGCGTCAACGGTCTGCCCCCCCTTCATGTCCGCCACGCTGCTGGCCAGACCATCCGCATTGACAAAGCGACTATCTGATTTTATCTGGATATCATCCACCACAGGATAGGCCGGCAGCTTCAAGCGCTCGCGCCATGCAGCATAGCGCTCGGCGCTCACTGAAAAGCGGCGCAGTGCCTGCTCCTGAGCCATGGCCGCCGCATTGCCACGCTGGATGATGGCCTGATTTTCCACGAAATCGGCCGCACCATAGCCATTCAGGTCCGGCCGGATCAGCACATCCTCCGGTTGCAGCAAGGCCATCTGCTCCCTGACATTACGGCTGACCATCAGGTTGGTGGTCTGCGCCACCACATCAAACAGGCTGTTGATCTGGTCCTTGCTTAAAGGCGGGGTACCGACATCCACCACAATCAGGTGTTGTGCACATTGCCGGGCATCCTGAATCGGCAGATTACGCGCCAGACCACCATCCACCAGCAGCCGGCCATCGGTTTCCACCAGATCGAACAAACCGGGCACGGCCATGCTGGCCCGCAAGGCCTGGGCCAGCGGCCCCTTGTCGAACACCACCGCCTCACCATTGGCCAGATCGGTGGCCACGGCACGGAAAGGAATCGGCAGTTTTTCGAAGCTATCCAGCTGGCGGTCACGGGTCAGCTTGCGGATGAACATCTCGATTTCCTGCGAGTTGATGGCACTGCGCGGCACACGCAGCTGCCCGTTCTGCAGGCCGAAGGTCACGTCGAGATAGTTTTTGTAATCATCACGCTTCTTGTCATAGGGAATGTCAGTCCGCGGCAGGCGCCCGGACAGCATCTGATCCCAGTTGGCATCACGAAAATCCGCTGCCATCTGATCCAGATCCAGGCCATTGGCATACATGCCACCTACCAGGGCCCCTGCGCTGGTGCCGGCAATGCAGCGGATGGGAATGTGCAGGCGCTGCAACTCCCGCAGCACCCCCAGGTGGGCAAATCCACGCGCCCCGCCACCGCCCAGCACCACGCCCACGCCTTCATCCGCAGCCAGTTCGAATGCACCGGCCTGCGGCGCAGCAAGCAAGATGGGCAGCGCCAGAATCAGCAGTTTCAGCGAAATTTTCAAAATTCTTTTTGTAGCAGGATGCATATTCAGTAAAAAACGGAAATTTACTATTTCACCTAAGCTGCACGGTGACGTAAGATATAGTGTCATACATTCGACAAAACATAGAGCCCAATAAAGCTTAAGGCACAATGTTCGATTTTAAATCTCTGGTCAGTTCCCTGCTCACTAAAAACTCCCTGGCAACCGGTATCGCCCAATCGGCGACCATGCTGGTGAGGGATTTGCCGCAGGCGGAATACTTTACTGCCCTGGTTGAAATCATCAAGGCCGTCTCCAAGATAAACGCGGATACCGATATCCCGTTGAAGGAGCGCATCAAGACCCTGGTCTATGTCGATGACAAGGCCCACAACATTCATCACCAGCTGTGCCAGGACTTTCTGGCCGCCGTGCCCGGCAGTAAAAACTATCTCCCCACCATTCTGGCCTTCTGGCACGAACTGGCCAATGCTTACCAGATTTGCCTGCGCCTGTATCAGGCCGCACCCAACAATGCCATGGAAGCCGATATCCGGCTGATCACCGCTCGCGGCCTGCATCACCAGATGCGGCTGATCGCCTGGAATTCGCTGCGCTATCTCAAACCGGAAGGCTCGGTCTGGCAACAAGGCTTCCGCTTCTACATGCAGGCGGAAGATGCCGGCGTTGCCCGCACCCCGCTGATGCTGTACCCCGATTCCACGGTGGAAGTCAGCTGTGAACAGCTGTTGTTACAGGGCTGCATGCTGTACTTGGCGCAGACCGACAATATGTTGCACCGCGAAATCATTGCCGTCGACCAGATGATGATGCCGCTCAGCCAGGGCATTCGCCTGGAAAAACAGCCGCCTGCGCAAGAACCGGTCTTTGTCATCAACCTGAGCATGCCGGAGCACCCGCAGCCACTGCTGCGCGGCATGGCCGGCAAATGGATGCGCTATTGGTCCACCAGCGATCTCACCAGCCGCCTGGCCGACCTGATGTTCGACCTGGAGCGCGCCATTCCCGCCTCGCTCAGGGCACTGGAGGCCAAGCTGGAGCGCGAAGAATGGCTGGCCTTGTGTGAAAAGCTGGCCATCCGCTGGTCGGATGATGGCGGCAAGTCGCTGCGCAAATCCGAGCGCTCGCTGCACAGCTCCAACGCCCAGGTGACCATCGGCTTCGAACGGGTGGCCTTTACCGTCAAGATTCAGGACATCGAAAACAACCAGGACACGCCTTCCCAGGAATGGAAAGTCAACGACATCAGCAGCAGCGGCATGGGGCTGACTTTCGTTGGCAAGAGTCTGGAACAGCTGGCCATCGGCCGTCTGATACTGGTAAAAACCGAGAGCCATCCCTTGTTGCTGGGTGCCATTCGGCGCATCCTGCGCCAGCAGAATGGCACCAAGGTCGGCATCGAAATCCTGGGACAGAGTCCGGTCGGGGTATCCTTGAGCGACCCCGCCGGCAATCGTGACCAGCCGGTCACCGCCATTTACATTACCCAACCGAACTCGCGCAAGAGCCAGCGCTGGTTCCTGATGCCCAAGCATCTGGCCGAGCCTGGGCGTGAGCAGGTCCTCACTGCACAGGGCAAGTCCTATCTGATTCGCCTGAAAAATCCGCAGCAGGAATTCGAGGATTGCAGCAATAGCGATTTCGACACCCTGTCCAAGGTGGACTGACAGCCAAGCCATGCAGCCCGCCCCGGCTGCCAGCGCCGCGCTTCTCGGCACACCACAGACAAAAACGCCCGCAATCGCGGGCGTTTTGGCGTGCAGCAGGCAGAGCCTTACAGTACTTCGATAATACCCGCCGCACCCATGCCGGTACCGATACACATGGTGACCATGCCATAGCCTTGCTGACCGGCATTGCGCATGCCATGCACCAGTGTGGCAGTACGGATGGCACCCGTCGCCCCCAGCGGGTGACCCAGCGCAATGGCCCCGCCATGCGGGTTGATCTTGCTGGTATCCAGCTCCAGATCACGGGTCACTGCCAGCGCCTGTGCGGCAAAGGCTTCGTTGAGCTCAATCCACTTCAGCTCATCCTGGGTGATGCCGGCTTGCTGGCAAGCGGCCGGAATGGCTTCCTTGGGGCCAATACCCATGATTTCCGGCGGCACACCCTTCACGGCAAAGGTCACGTAGCGCGCCAGCGGCACCAGGTTGAACTCCTTGAGCACGCGCTCGGATACCAGAATCACTGCACCGGCACCGTCGGACATTTGCGAAGAGTTACCGGCAGTCACCGAACCCTTGGCATCGAACACGGTTTTCAGCTTGGCCAGGCCTTCCAGCGTGGTCTCGCGACGCGGACCTTCGTCGGTATCCAGCAGCTTGGTCTTGCTGATGACTTCACCGGTTTCCAGGTTCGGCGTGCGATAGGTGACCTCCAGCGGGGTGATTTCGCTCTTGAAGGCACCGGAATCGATGGCGGCAATGGCACGGCGATGCGACTCGACGGCAAAAGCGTCCTGGTCTTCACGCGATACGCCCCACTGCTGGGCCACTTTTTCCGCGGTCAGACCCATGCCATAGGCGATGGCAAAGTTTTCATCCTTGGCGAAGATTTCCGGGTTCAGCGACACCTTGTTACCCATCATCGGCACCAGCGACATCGACTCGGCACCGGCCGCGATCACCACGTCAGCCTCACCCAGACGGATGCGGTCAGCCGCCATCTGCACGGCGTTGATACCGGACGAGCAGTAACGGTTGATGGTGATACCACCCACGGTATTGGGCAGACCTGCCAGCAATACGCCGATACGCGCCATGTTCAGGCCCTGCTCCGCTTCCGGGAAAGCGCAACCCACCACGCAGTCGGAAATCAGCTTGGGGTCCAGTGTCGGCACCTGGGCCAGCGCGCCGGTAATCACATGCGCCAGCATGTCATCCGGGCGCACATGGCGCATCATGCCACGCGGTGCTTTGCCCACCGGGGTACGGGTGGCAGCGACGATATAGGCTTCCTGTACTTGCTTAACCATTTTTTCAATCTCCTGGCAGCCGACGGCTCCGCCCCTCGCGGCCGTCGGACTGATGCATTGTTTCGTATTAGTTGCGCAGCGGTTTGCCGGTGGTGAGCATATTGGCAATGCGGTCCTGGGTTTTGGAATTTTGCAGCAGGGTCATGAAGGCCTTGCGTTCCAGATCCAGAATCCACTGCTCGTTCACCAGCGTACCGGCCTCAACATCACCACCGGTCATGACGTCGGCGATTTGCGAAGCAATGAAGAAGTCATGCTGGGAGATGAAGTGCCCTTCCAGCATATTGATCAGCGAGCCCTTGATCGAGGCGGCACCAGAACGGCCAGCCACCGGGAAGCCCTTCACTTTCAGCGGCGGACGATAGCCGGATTCGGCCATGGCCAGCGCTTGTTGCTTGGCGACATACAGCAGCTCGTAGGCATTGAATACCACCGGGTCACCCTTGCGGAAGAAGCCGATTTCCTGCGCTTCCTGACCGCTGGTGGCGACCTTGGCGGTGGCAACGGCCATGAAGTAATCCTTCAGCGCGGCCAGCACATCGCCCTTGGCTTCCTGTGCGGCACGCAGGGCAAACTCCTTGCAACCACCACCGCCCGGCAGCAGGCCAACACCCACTTCCACCAGGCCGACATAGGATTCCAGTGCGGCCACGGTCTTGTCGCAGTGCATGGCAAACTCGCAGCCACCGCCGAAGACATAGCCCTGGGTTGCCGCCACGGTAGGCACCTGGCTGTAACGCAGGCGCATCGAGGTGTCCTGGAAGCGGCGCACGGTCGCGTCAATGGCCGCCCAGTCGCCGGTCATGAAGGCCGGCAGCATGGATTGCAGGTCGGCACCAACCGAGAACGGCTCTTCGGTCTGCCAGATCACCAGACCCTTGAAACGGTCTTCGGCGATATCCAGCGCAGTGTTCAAGCCAGTGATGACATCCGGCCCGATCGCATGTGCCTTGGACTTGAAGGACACCACCAGAATGTCGTCGCCGGTAGTGAAGGCACGCACGCCATCGTTTTCGAAGACGGTTTCGCCCAGCGGGGCAACAGCCTCGCCCAATACGCGGGCCGGAGCCAATTGACGCTGATACACGTCCAGCGTGGAGCGACCGATCAGAGTCTGCCCGGCAGCATTGTAGGAGCCATTGGCAAAATGCACGCCGGCACGGTCAGCCTGCAAGGCCCAGTCCGGCAAAGCAGCCGCGGACAAGCTCTTGCCCGCCTTGATGTCTTCATCAATCCACTGTGCCAACTGTTGCCAGCCGGCAGCCTGCCAGGTTTCAAACGGGCCGACCGACCAGCCAAAACCCCAGCGAATGGCAAAGTCCACATCACGGGCGCAATTGGCAATATCAGCCAGGTGGTAGGAAATGTAATGGAACACATCGCGGAAGCAGGCCCACAGGAACTGCGCCTGCGGATGTTCGCTGGCACGCAGCTGACGGAATTTTTCCGCCGGATCGGCAATCTTCAGGATGTCCTTGACCGCGTCATCACCCTTCTGCCCGGCACCAACGTATTCTCCGCTAGCCGCGTCGAAGACGAACATTTTCTTGCCGTCTTTCTTGTAGATGCCCACCTTGCTCTTGGCACCCAATGCACCGGCGGCAATCAGCTTCTGCAGCCATTCCGGCGACTTGAACAGGCCATGCCACGGATCGCCCGGCAGGGTGTCATCCATGGTTTTCACCACATGCGAGAAGGTATCCAGACCCACGACGTCCGCCGTGCGGAAGGTGGCGGATTTGGGACGACCGAGGCGCGGGCCGGTCAGGTCGTCGACAATATCAAAGCGGATGCCGAATTTTTCGGCATTGGCAATGGTCGCCAGCATGGAGAACACACCGATGCGGTTGGCGACAAAGTTGGGGGTATCCTTGGCACGGACCACACCCTTGCCCAGGGTGGTGACCAGGAAACGCTCCAGATTATCCAGAATGCCCGCATCCGACGTTACGCACGGGATGATCTCGACCAGATGCATGTAACGCGGCGGGTTGAAGAAGTGCACGCCGCAGAAGCGCGGACGCACCGAATCAGGACAGCTCTCGGCCAGCTTGTTGATCGACAGACCGGAGGTGTTGGTAGCGAAAATGGTGTGCTCGCCCAGGTGCGGCGCCACTTTGTGATACAGATCTGCCTTCCAGTCCATGCGCTCGGCAATGGCTTCGATGACGATATCGCAGTCTTTCAGCAGATGCAGATGGTCTTCGTAATTGGCCGGCTCGATATAGCCCACGGCATCCTTGTTGGACAACGGCGACGGCTTGAGCTTTTTCAGGCCATCCAGCGCCTTGAGCACGATGCCATTTTTATTACCTTCTTTGGCCGGCAGGTCGAACAGAATGGTCGGCACCTTGGCATTGACCAGATGCGCGGCAATCTGCGCACCCATCACGCCAGCACCCAGTACCGCCACCTTGCGTACGTTGAACTTGGTTTGAGACATGGTTTCCTCGTTATGTTGAAACTCATCAATCATGGGGCAGGCCCCTCATGCCTGCCTTGCTGTCGGGTCATGGCAAAACAAGCCGCCATGACCCTGCCACGCCTCTAAACCTTGATTATCCGTTTAGAAGCTGTAGTTGTACTGCAGACCAAGGAATTGCAGATTGGTCTTGTAGCTGCCGACCGTAGTTTCACCGTTACCAGTGCAAGTCGTGCTATTCGGGTTGCAGCCATCTTTGTAATTGATATCCGCATTTTTGAAGAATACATAGGAATACGCAACGTCAATCGATGACTGCTTGCTGAGTTTGTAATTGGCGCCAAAGGAAAGCCAGTAACGATCACTATCTGGCAGGGCCGGATGACGTAAATCGTCATTTTTAACTGGTGATTGGTCATAGGCGACACCCGTGCGCAAGGTCAGCGCATCACTGTAGTGATAATTGCCACCGAAGGACAATTTGAAGGTATCGCGCCAACCTTGTTTGATCACCAGATCGCCCTCACCTGGCTGGCTGAACTTGATATCGATGCTGTCCATGCGCGAATGCCGCGTCCAGGTCAGGTCTGCCATCAAGTCAACCTTGTCATTCAGCTTATGGAAAGTATTGGCTGAAATCGATTCCGGGGTATCTACCGTAACAGAACCGCCAGAAGAAACATGGCCAAGTTGTTTAGCCAAACTCTGAATGGTGGCATTAATTACCGGATCGGTACTTACATTATTGAAATTCCAGTTCGCACTTCCATCAAGTTTATGATGGATATTTGAACGATACGCAAGGCCAAACCGGGTATTTTCGTTCATTTGGAACATATAGCCCAAGTTCACACCATAACCCCAGCCATCTGCATCCAAAGACGCCTGACCCGGCTGCACGCTGCCGAGTTTGGCAGGGTTGCCACCTGCACTAACAATCTGACTGATGATCTCCGATTGTTGTGCAGCTGGCAGCGAGCTAAAACCACCGGCCACATCCACAGCCTTGCTCAAGGTAGCTTTCATATATTGAGCAGAAATACCCGCGCCAAATGAATGGTGCTCATCCAGCTTGAAAGATACCGAAGGGTTAAAGTTCAGTGTTTCCAGCTTGATGCTTTCCAGCGCATAACGGCCCGCCCAGGTATTGCCATAATCCAGCTGAGCACCGAATGGTACAAAAATACCAAGACCAACAGTCCACTTATCGTTCAATTGGTGCGTGGCATAGAACGACGGTGCAACAACATAGTCAGGAGCGAAATTACCGCCATTATCCCCTTTAATAGCAGTGCCATTAACATTCTTGGAACCCTTGTCGGTATATTCCGAGTCCGGCACCACCAGGGTCAGACCACCGGAGAAATTGGTGCCAGTCAAACGCGACATGCCAGCCGGGTTGTAAAAAATGGTTGATGCATCAGCAGCTTCTGCGCCGTTGGCAAATGCCGTGCCTTGCGCGGAAACGCTTTGCGAGCCGAAGTGGTAACCGGAAGCCAGTGCTGTGGAAGAGAACGCCCCGACGGCAACTCCCATGAGCATCACGGATTGGCTGAGGTGCTTGAGTTTCATGTTATCCCTCTCTGCGAATATATCTGTATGTAGTCCTAGTCGCTTTTTATGTCCGTATTGCTACGGATCATTTTGGATACTACCAGAGAATTAGAGCATGTCCACTAAAATAAGAGCGTTTGTTCCAAACGATCGTTTCACACAACAAACAAGCAACAAAAAGCATTAAACTCAAGCAACTTCTGCCAAATTACGCGATTTACCATCCATATCCACAGCAACAAATGTTGCAATCACCTCTGTCACGAACACCAGTTCGCCATCCAGCCTTTCCGCCTCCACGGCAATCTTCAGCGTGACCGACTTTTGCCCCACACGCAGCCTTTCCACATAAAGATTGACCACATCCCCCAATAAAATGGGGTGGGTAAACTGGAATGCATTTACCGCCACTGTCGCCACCGGACCACGCGCCAGGCGCTCGGCATCCAGGCTGCCGGCCAGATCGATCTGTCCCATCAACCAGCCGGCCTGCACCTTGCCATAGGCATTGGTGGCCGTCGGCAGGGCACGCACCCGCAAAGTGGGAAAACGCTGTGTATTGCTATCCATGTGGCGCTCCTGGTGATCGCTCAGCAAAGAAGCCGCCCGGCAGCTTCTTGACTGAACGGCCGGACGCAAGCATCCGGCACTTCATTCAGTGTAGAGAATGGATTCAGAAAATGTGCCGCTGCAACAGCGCATCGTCATGACGTTCCAGGGCCATGTCGAAATCATCCACCATGATGACATCACGCTTGAGCTTGCGGGCCCTGGCCACGGCATCGAATTCGGCCTGGGTGACCAGACCGGCCTGCAAGGCTTCTTGCAGACGCTCCCTGGCGGTAATCGTGCGGAACTTGCCTTCACGCGCCAGCTTGCGCAGCTTCTGTTCCACCGGCTCAGTAGCCAGAATCGCCGTCAGCGCATGCTGCAGCACACCTACCGCATCTTCCTCGGAAGGCGGCACATACATGCCACGCGTCAGCCGCTCGCGCATGCCGCCCGGCTCCATCATGGCGCGGGCCACCTTGGTGCCAATACGGTCGGAAGCAGGCTTGAGCGTGAGACCCCACGGGAAGATGATCTTGCGCAGCACCCAGGCCAGACCACGGCTCGGCAGGTTGGCCAGAAAACCATCCATGGCCGTCTGCAAATCGAACAGCGCGTTTTCCACTGCCCAGCGCAGCACGGCCAGATCTTGCTTCTGCGCACCTTCGCGCTCGAAACGCTTGAGGCAGGCAGTGGCGATATACAGATTGGACAACATGTCACCCAGACGGGCCGACAGCTTTTCGCGGAATTTCAGCGAACCACCCAGGCTGAACATGGCCATGTCAGACAGCAAGGCAAAGGCACTGGAGAAACGGGTGATCTGCTTGTAATAGCGCGCCGTCTCGCCGCCACGCGGCGCGCCGGCAAAGCGTGCGCCGGTCAGGCCCAGCCACAGCGAACGGAACACATTGCTGATCACGAAGTTGATGTGACCGGTAATGGCACGATCAAACTCGGCGCCATCATTGGCCATGGCCGCCTTCATTTCACGCAGTACAAAGGGATGGCAGCGAATGGCACCCTGGCCATAAATAATCATGGAGCGCGTCAGGATATTGGCGCCTTCCACGGTAATACCGATGGGAATGGACTGATAGGCACGCGCCAGGTAATTGCGCGGACCCAGTACCACCGCCTTGCCGCCATGGATGTCCATGGCGTCATTGATGGTTTTGCGCATGCGCTCGGTGTTGTGATACTTCAGCACAGCGGACAGCACGGACGGCTTTTCACCCATGTCCAGACCGGTCAGCGCCAGGTCCTGCGAGGCTTCCATCTGGTAGGTGTAGCCACCGATGCGTGCCATGGCTTCGTCCACCCCTTCGAACTTGCCGATGGGCAGGCCAAACTGGTCGCGGATGCGGGCATAAGCACCGGTAGTGAAGGTGGTCACCTTGCCGCAGGCCACCGACATTGCCGGCAGGGAAATGCAGCGCCCCACCGACAGGCACTCCACCAGCATGCGCCAGCCCTGACCGGCGAATTCACGACCACCGATGATCCATTCCAGCGGGATGAACACATCCTTGCCCCAGGTCGGGCCATTCATGAACGCGGCGCCACCCGGGAAGTGACGACGGCCAATGCACACCCCTTCATGCTCGGTGGGCACCAGCGCGCAGGTGATGCCGATTTCTTCCTTGTCACCCAGCAGGTGATCAGGGTCGTACATCTTGAATGCCAGACCCAGAATGGTGGCCACCGGCGCCAGGGTGATCCAGCGCTTTTCCCAGCTGACGCGCAGGCCCAGCACGTTTTCATGGCGCTCGCCACTACGCGGGTCGGTATAGCCACCCCGGCAGACAATGCCATAGTCAGGAATGCTGCCCGCATCGGAACCGGCATACGGGCTGGTCAGGGCAAAGCACGGCACCTCGACACCCTTGGCCAGGCGCGGCAGGTAGTAGTCTTTTTGTGCTTCGGTGCCGTAGTGCTGCAGCAATTCGCCCGGCCCGAGCGAGTTGGGCACCATCACCGACACGGCAGCAGAACCACCGCGGGTGGCGATTTTGGTGACCACCTTGGCGTGGGCATAGTTGGAGAATTCCAGACCGCCATATTTCTTTTTGACAATCATGCCAAGGAAGCCATTGTCCTTGATGAACTGCCATACTTCAGGCGGCAAGTCCTTCAATTCGTGGGTGATCTTCCAGTCATCGATCATCGAGCACAGTTGCTCGGTGGGGCCATCCAGAAAGGCTTGTTCTTCCGCACTCAGCTTGGCATCCGGAAAGGACAGCAGGCGCTGGTAATCCGGCTTGCCGGAAAACAGGTCACGGTCCCACCATACGGTGCCGGCATTGATCGCCTCTTGCTCGGTTTGCGACATCGCCGGGGTGATTTTCTTGAACACCCCGAATACCGGTCCGGTAAACAGTGCGCGACGCAGCGGCACGATATTCAGCACGGCCGCCAGCACGGCGAAAACGCCCCAGGCGGCAGCCGACACCGGGCAGCCAAAAGCGAATTGCAGAGCAGCCAGCCAGGCCACCAGCACCACGGTCCACGCCAGAACCGGCGCGCGATAATACGCCAACGCACCAATCAGTGCGATGAGAAGAACAGCAGCTAACATTGTGATTTACCCTCGTGTTGACCCTGCTTAACCTTCGACAGGCGAGACCAACCCGGCAACCACAAACGGCACAAGATACTTCACAATCATGTCGGGATCCCGCGCGGTAACGATCTGGCTGCGAGTGAAAATCTTCAGCACATCATTACCGGCAAAGGCATTGAACATGACACTGAATGCGAAGTGCATCCGCCAGGCCAACTCCTCAACCCCAAGCTGCGGCAGCGCATGATGAAAGGCGCGCGAGTAGCGTTGCACGAACACACTGTATTGCTGCGAGATGGTTTCGCGCAGCAGGCGGTGGTTTTCCACCAGCGTGCGCGACAGAAGTCTGACAAACAGGGCCCCGCCCCTCGCAGGGTCCTTGGACAGCGCCAGACACGGACGGATGAATGTCGTGACCAGGCTTTCCACTGACAGCTTCTCTTCTCTTGTCTCCAGCTCATCCAGCTCTGCCAGGCAGGACGCAATCAAGGGCGCCAGCCTGCGCATGAACACGGCTTCAAACAGTGCATCCTTTGAGCCGAAGTGATAATTCACTGCGGCCAGGTTGACTTCGGCCTGCTGAGTAATCATGCGAAGCGAGGTAGCCTCGAAACCGTGCTCCACGAACAGCCGCTCGGAAACGTCCAGAATTCGCGTTGCCGTATCCGGGCGGCTGGCTTCCATGTTCTCTTGTGCCTTTTTTGTACTTGCAGGGTATTTGGTCTTGTCCATCTCAGCTTTCGAACAAGCGTTTCAAACTTACGTTTTAATTTGATCAGTGTCAAGAAAATCATCCGCTCCGTCACTGCGGATTTTCTCGCCACCATCGCGAAAACGGCAGTCTAAGTCTAGACTGCCGTTCGTTTGAATGAAACGCAGGGTTTATTGTTTAGTCAAGCCCACGTGCCAGATCGGCCTGCAGGTCGGCAATATTTTCCAGACCCACCGCGACACGAATCAAACCCTCTTCGATGCCGGCTTTCAGCCTGACCTCAGGGGCGACACGCGCATGGGTGGTCGATGCCGGGTGGGTAATTGTACTCTTTACATCGCCCAGATTGGCAGTACGCGAGATCAGTTGCACGCCATCCACCAACTTCCAGGCAGCGGCACGCCCTCCCTTAACCACGAAGGACACCACGGCCCCGCCGCCACGCTGCTGACGGGTAGCCAGCGCATGCTGGGGATGGCTGGCCAGACCGGGGTAATACACACGCTCGACCGCCGGGTGCGCTTCCAGCCACTGCGCCAGCTGCAGGGCGTTGGCGCTGTGTTTTTCCATGCGCAGCGACAGCGTCTCCAGGCCGGACAGCAGCACCCAGGCATTGAACGGCGCCAGGGTCGGACCGGCCGTGCGCACATGCAGATAAACCTGCTCCACCAGGGCATGGCTGCCCACTACCGCTCCCCCCATCACACGGCCATGACCATCCAGATACTTGGTGGCCGAGTGCATCACCAGATCAGCACCCAGTTTGAGCGGCTGCTGCAGCGCCGGCGAACAGAAACTGTTATCCACCACCAGCAAGGCATCATGCTGGTGAGCAATGGCCGCCACTGCGGCGATATCGGCGATTTCGGTCAGCGGATTGGAGGGGGTTTCCAAAAAGAACAGCTTGCTGTTCGGCTTGACCGCAGCCTCCCAGGCCGCCAGATCGGTCGCATTGACAAAGGTGGTTTCCACGCCGAACTTTGCCAGCAAGCCGGCAAACAGATTGGTAGTGGAGCCAAACAGGCTTTGCGAGGAAACGATATGATCGCCCGCCTTGAGCAGGCTCATCATGATGGCCTGGATGGCCGCCATGCCGGTGGCCGTGGCAATGGCGCGTTCGCCGCCTTCCATCAGCGCCAGCCGCTGCTGGAAGGCAGTGACCGTGGGATTGGTGAAACGGGAATAGGTATAGCCTTCGATTTCGCCCATGAACATGGCGGCAGCCTGCGCGGCCGATTCATAGCAAAAGCTGGAAGTAAGGTGCAGCGCCTGGCTGTGCTCGCGATAGTCGCTGCTTTCACGACCGCCACGGATCGCCAGCGTCTCGGCGTGGTATTGCTCCGGGGTATTTTCAACTGACATGATGATTCTCGGGTCTTGTTATCGGCTGCGGGTCACCATGACCGGCCACCGCCTTGTGCTGACTATATTGCCTGATCGCCCGCCATTATTTAAATGAAATTGCGGCATATGGATGTCTGCTGCCGACGCTATGCGCGGCAGCCACAAAGCAAAAAACCGGCCGCAGCCGGTTTTTTGCCTGGCCTGACTTACATCAGGTTCTGTTCTGCCACATTCAGGTTCAAATCGATCATCTGCGTGCTGACCGGATTTTCATCCTTCTTGCCGCCATCGCCACGCGCACATTCAATCGCATCCAGGTAGGCTGCGGTAATGTCGCCGGTGATGTACCGGCCATCGAAGCAGGAAGTTTCAAACTCGTGCAGCTTGGGATTGACCGAGTGCACTGCCTCTTGCAGGGCAGCCAGATCCTGGTAGATCACGGCGTCGGCACCAATCTCTTCGGCGATTTCCTGCTCGGTACGGCCGGTGGCCAGCAATTCGGCACGGGTCGGCATGTCGATGCCGTAGACATTGGGAAAGCGTACCGCCGGCGCAGCCGAAGCAAAGTAGACCTTGCGCGCACCGGCATCCCGCGCCATTTGCACGATTTCCTTGGAAGTAGTGCCTCGCACGATGGAGTCATCCACCAGCAAGACATTACGGTCCTTGAATTCGCAGGCCACCGGGTTGAGCTTCTGCCGTACCGATTTCTTGCGCACGGCCTGGCCCGGCATGATGAAGGTGCGGCCGATGTAGCGGTTCTTGATAAAGCCTTCGCGATACGGCAGACCCAGACTATTGGCCAGGGCGAGTGCACTGGGGCGGCTGGTATCCGGGATCGGCATCACCACATCGATATCCAGCGCAGGCAGCACGCGACGGATTTTCTCACCCAGCTTCTCACCCATCACAATGCGCGACTGGTAAACCGAGGCGCCGTCGATCACCGAATCCGGGCGGGCAAAGTAAACATATTCGAACAGGCAGGGCGCATGACGCACTTCCTTGGCGCAGGGACGGGCGTGGAAATCGCCATCAAAGCTGACGAACACTCCTTCACCCGGCTCGACATCGCGCAGGATGCTGAAACCGGAGCAATCCAGTGCCACCGATTCGGACGCAAACATGTATTCGGTCTTGCCACTTCCCTGGGTACTGCCGATCACCAGCGGGCGGATGCCATTGGGATCGCGGAAGGCCACCAGGCCGTAACCGGCGATCAGCGCCACCACGGCGTAGGCGCCGCGCACGCGGCGATGCACAGCCTCGATGGCACCAAAAATGGCTTCCACGCTCAACTCGAAACCTTCCACCCGCGCCGCCAGCTCATGGGCAAACACATTGAGCAGCACTTCCGAGTCGGAGTTGGTATTGATATGACGCAGGTCGTGACGGAACATGTCCGCCTTCAGCTCTTCGGTATTGGTCAGGTTGCCGTTATGCGCCAGCACGATGCCAAACGGCGAGTTGACATAGAAAGGCTGGGCTTCCGCCAGACTGGAAGCAGAGCCTGCCGTGGGATAACGCACATGGGCGATTCCGGCATTGCCCATCAGCGAACGCATATTGCGGGTGCGGAACACATCGCGCACCATGCCGCTGCCCTTGTGCATGTGAAAGGTCTTGCCACTGGAAGTGACAATACCCGCCGCATCCTGTCCACGGTGCTGCAGCACTTGCAGTCCGTCATACAACAACTGGTTGACGGGAGACTGCCCTACCACGCCTAGGATTCCACACATTGCTCTACTCTCTCTTCCCAACTACCTGGATTTTCAGACAAAACATACAGCCAAAGAAAAAGGCGGAAATCTTGAAGTGAAGATATCAAGATATTCCGCCTGTTTCATCACACTATCCCGTGTAATGCAGGTTGTCTGCCAGCATCGCCGGCAGCCAGGGCCTTAATGACAAGGCCAATGATTCAAATGGAGCGGCCAATACCGCATTCCTCCACATAGGCTGGCGCGGCAGATCACTCAGACCGCCCACCAGCACCAGCACCGTGACCAGTACCAGCCCGCGAGCCAGACCAAACACGGCACCCATCAATCGGTTCAGACCACCCAGCCCGGTCGAGTCCAGCAAACTGGTCAGGGTGATGCGCAATAAAGCCGTGGCCAGCCACGACAGGAAAAACAGCAACACAAACGAGGCCACCAGGCGCAAACCCTGGCTGGGCAACTCGTTTGGCATGAAGGTGGCCAGCAGTGGCGACAATTCCTTGGCACACCAGAAGGCCAGCAACCAGGACCCCAGCGACAACACCTCGGCCACCAGGCCGCGCACCAGGGCCACCAGCACCGAACCCAGCACGATGGCTATCACAATGTAGTCAAAGACTGTCATCGGCGCTTACTTGTTGACAATGATGCCGGATACGCCGGCCTGCGACAGCTTGTGCAAGGCTGCTTCGGCTTCGGCACGCGAGGCAAACGGCCCCACCCGCACCCGGGTCACTTCACCCTTGCTGGTCTGTACCTTGCTGAAATGAGCGGACACGCCCAAGCCGGACAATTTGCTCTTGAGCGCGTCGGCCTTGGCCGGGTCAGACAAGGCCGCCAGCTGGATCACCGCCTTGCCACCGGCGCCATTATCCACTTTTTCCGGCTTGGACTCACTTTTCTTTGTGGCCGCACTGCCGGGAGCCGGCTCTTCGTCGAAGTGTCCCGCCAGAATGGCGGCAGGATCAGCCTGCTTGCGCTTGGGCTGCTCCGGCTTGCCAAGCGGTTTGCTGTCGGCCTTGGGCGGTTTTTCCACATGCGCCACCAGCGGCTTGGCTTCCGCCGGCTTGCTGGCGGTCTTTTTCTTTACCGGCTCATGCGCGGCAGGCTGACTGGCCGCTTCTGCCGGCTTGGGTTTGCTTGCTTGTACTGCGGCCACGGCGCCGACGGCAGCAACCGCGGCAACGGCCGGCGCGGCATGGCTGGCAGTGGCGGCCGGCCGGTCGGGCTCGACCGAAGCCAGATCTGCCGGCAACTGAGTCCCGGCCGGCTTGGCAGCCGGGGCAGAGGCGGCGGCCAGATGTGCTGCCGAGGCCTGCACCTTGCTGGCCAGCGGCGCGGAGCTGGCACCCGCTACGGTTTCTGCCGGCGGCAGGGCTGCATCAGCTGGCGTGCCGGAAGCCTCGCTGGCGATCTCCACCGATTCGGGGCGCATTTGCTGCTCGGGCAGGTGGCCAACGACATTCCACAGTACGCCGGTGGACACCGTGACCAGCACAATCGCCCCCACCAGGCGACGCCTGGCGCGCTTGCGCAACAGAATCAGTTCATCGTGAGCAGACAGAGCCATGCAATCCTCAAATTCGTTGCTGACGGGCTTCCATCACCTCGGCCACGGTGTGGAAAGAGCCGAAAACGGTAATTCTATCATTCTCACCCGCTGCCGATAAGGCAGCTTGCCAGGCCGAGGCCACATCCACAAAAGCCTGCACCTTGCCAATGCCCAATGCCTGCAGCCGTGCGGCAATGTCCGCCCCGCTCTGCCCGCGCGGCATGTCCAGCCCGGCGACGAACCAGCCGTCAAATTCGCCACGCGCCAGCTCGGCCACCGCCGGCAGATCCTTGTCCGCCAGCATGGAAAACACCGCGTAACGGTTTTCGGCAAACGGCAGCTGGCGCAGACTGGCCACCATGGCCTTGACCGCGTGCGGATTGTGACCGACATCCAGCACCACCAGCGGACGGCCCGGCAATACCTGGAAACGGCCAGGCCAGTCCACCTCGACCAAACCTTGCTTCAGCGCACCAATGCCGACCGGCAGGCGCTCATGCAGGCAGTCGAGCACCGCCAATGCCGCAGCGGCATTGCCCAGCTGATAGCCGCCGCGCAGGGCCGGCATCGGCAAGGCATGACGCCGTGAAGTTCCCATCTGGAAAGACCACTGGTTTTCCATGCGCTGGTAACTGTAATCGCGCCCGACCAGCTTGAGCTCGGCACCGATGGCAGCGGCATGATCCAGCAGGCGCTGCGGTGGCTGCGGGTCTGCGCAGATGGCGGGCTTGCCGGGGCGATAGATGCCCGCCTTTTCAAAGCCGATGTCTTCGCGGTTGTCTCCCAGAATGGCCGCGTGATCGATATCCACACTGACCACCACCGAGACGTCCGGTTCAAAGATATTGACTGCATCCAGCCGCCCGCCCAGACCGACCTCCATGATCGCCACATCGACCTGCTCTTCGACGAAGCTGTGCATGGCGCCCAGCGTGCCGAATTCGAAATAGGTCAGCGAGGTGTCGCCACGCGCCGCATCGATGGCAGCAAAGCTCTGCATGATGCGCGCATCACTGACCGGCTGCAGATCGATGGCCACGCGCTCGTTGTAACGGAGGATGTGCGGCGAGGTGTAACAGCCCACCTTGAAACCGGCACGCTGATACATGGTGGAGAGCATGGCACAGACCGAACCCTTACCATTGGTACCTGCCACCATGATGACGGGGAAAGCCGGCTTCAGCCGCATGGCGTCCCAGACCTGGCGTACCCGGTCCAGCCCCATGTCGATGGCGCTGGCATGCAGGCCCTCGAGCCAGCCCAGCCATTCGTTCAGAGTTGTTTTTTGCGTCATGGATGCTCTACGACAGCAGACGGCTCAGTCGCCACGTCTGCATGAAACCACAGCAGATAAACCCGCAACTGCCGCAATGCTTGGGCTTCAGCACTATCCGGCAGCAACAGGCAGCTGTGACGACGGCCTGCAGCCGTCACATTGACAATAAGGAGAAACGGCGAGATGAAACAGTCGTCTCCGGGCACTACTTCAAGCGCGCGGCCGGCATAGTGCCAGTACATCCGGCCCAGCCCGTCCACCGCTATCGCTTGCAAGGGGCTGCGCCGCCACCAGCCATTGGCGCGCAACGCCTGCCAGCCAAGCAGGCACTGCAAGGGCAGCAGCCACCATAAGTCCGCGACATAAACCAACACCAGCACGGCGGACAGCAACAACAGGCCGGACAACAAGCCCAGCCAGTAACGCGACGGGCGGATGCGCAGGGCAAATGGCGGTAGCAACTGGCGCGCGCGCATGGCCGACGCGCTTACAGCTCGCTGGCCGGTGTATTGCTGATGTCGGCGTCGACGGTATCCAGCACGGTGGAGTGGATCTCCACGTCAAACCACTCCCAGAAGGCCTTCAGCGACATATCCTTGGGCCACAGGTCTTCATCGTCATACCAGGAAGCCACTTCAATCTTGAACAATTGTTCGTACTGCTCGTCGATATGGGCAACCGCCTCTTCCGGCTCGTTGAATTCCGGCAGCAGGATCACCGTACAGTCGCTACGCAGGCTATCCAGGGTCAAATCCACCATATCGTTGCCGGGCACGGCATTCAGCCAGTCCAGAAACGCTTGCTTGGGCTTGATCACAGCCACCGAGCGGTCAACAAAATACATGGCAATCCTTTCCATTCCGAGTTGGCGCGCATTGTAACCCAAGTCGGCAAGGGCCAGCACGCCGCATGCTACAATTGCGGCCATTGTCACCCGATTACAAGATGCCTCAATGTCATTGATTTCTGTTGAAAAGGCCTGCCTGGCGTTTGGCCACCACGCCCTGCTGGATAATGTGGATTTCTCACTGGAGCCGGGCGAAGTGGTCGGCCTGATCGGTCGCAACGGCGCAGGCAAGTCATCCCTGCTCAAGGGCATTGCCGGTGCCATCACCCTGGACGACGGACGCATCAACATCAAGGGCGATGTGCGCGTGGCCTACGTGGCGCAGGAACCGGAATTCAACCCGGAACAAACGGTATTTGAAGCGGTGGCCGAAGGATTGGGCGATCTGCAGGCACTGCTGAGCGAATACCATCACATCACCCAGCAGCTGACCCAGGCCGATGCCGACCACACCGCCGCACTGGCGCGCATGGAAACCCTGCAACATGAGCTGGAAGCCCGCGATGGCTGGCAGTTTGACGCGCTGATTGCCACCACGCTGTCCCATCTGGAACTCAAGCCCGACACGCTGATTCGCGAGCTGTCCGGCGGCTGGAAAAAACGGGTGGCGCTGGCCCGCGCACTGACCGCCAAACCGGAAGTGCTGCTGCTGGATGAACCGACCAACCATCTGGACGTTGCCGCCATCGAATGGCTGGAAGGGCTGCTCAAGAACTTTGCCGGCAGCGTATTGCTGATCACCCACGACCGGCGTTTTCTGGATAATGTGGCCACCCGCATCATCGAGCTGGACCGCGGCATCCTGCGCAGCTATCCGGGCAGTTTCTCTGCTTACCAGGTACGCAAGGCTGAAGAAATCGCCATCGAGGAAGAACAGAACCGCATTTTCGACAAGTTTCATGCCCAGGAAGAGGTATGGATACGCAAGGGCATCGAGGCGCGCCGTACCCGTAACGAAGGCCGCGTGCGCCGGCTGGAAGCCATCCGCCGCGAGCGCAGTGCCCGGCGCGAACGCGTGGGCCAGGTGAATTTCCAGCTGGACCCGGGCGAACGCTCCGGCAAGCTGGTGGCCGAACTGGAAGGCGTGAGCAAGGGCTTCGAAGGCCGCACGCTGATCAGGAATTTCACCACCCGCATCCTGCGGGGCGACAAGATCGGCCTGATCGGCCCCAACGGTGCCGGCAAGACCACCCTGCTCAAGCTGATTCTGGGCCAGCTGGAGGCCGACAGCGGCAGCATCAAGCAAGGCAGCAAGCTGGATATCGCCTACTTCGACCAGTTCCGCGAGCAGCTGGATGAGGACACCAGCGTGGCCGACATCATCAGCCAGGGCAATGACTTCGTCGAAATCGGCGGCGTCAAGAAGCATGTGATGAGCTATCTGGAAGACTTCCTGTTCTCACCGCAGCGCGCGCGCAGCCCGGTGCGTTCGCTGTCGGGTGGCGAGCGCAACCGTCTGCTGCTGGCGCGGCTGTTCACCCGCCCGGCCAATGTGCTGGTGCTGGATGAACCCACCAACGATCTGGATATCGACACGCTGGAACTGCTGGAAGATGTCATCGCCCAATACTCCGGCACCGTATTTCTGGTCAGCCACGACCGCGCCTTCCTCGATAATGTGGTCACCCAGGTGATTGCCTTTGAAGGCGAGGGCCAGCTGGAAGAATATCCGGGCGGCTATCAGGACTGGATCGACACCCGTGCCCGCATGGCGGCGCTGAAACCGGCAGAAAGCAGCAAGCCGGCCGCAGCCCCCAGCACCGCACCCGCGCGCCAGGACAAGCCCAAGGCCGGCCGCAGCAAGCTTTCCTACAATGAAGGTCGTGAGCTGGCGGCCTTGCCCGACGAGATCGCCGCGCTGGAAACCGAGCAAGCCACGCTCAACCAGCAATTGCTCGACCCGAATTGCTATCGTGACCACCCCAAGGACGCCATTGCCTGGCAGCAACGTATCGAAGCCATCGATGAACTGCTGCTGGAAAAACTGGCGCGCTGGGAAGAACTGGAGGCAAAACAGAAATGAGTATCCACCGGCCCACCCCGCCTTCGCCCGAACGTCGACATTTCCTCGGCGGTGCCCTGCTCGGTTCGCTGGCACTGTGGCTGAGTGCCTGCGGCACACCACCCCGCAAAACCAGCCAGCTGCGTCCCCATCCTTCACAGGACAAGACGCTGTCCGCGCTGAAGGCAGACGGAGCGGGCCGGGAAATTCTCATGTACACCCTGGGCCTGCTTGATCTGGACTACAAATTCGGCGGCGCCAACCCGGAAGCCGGGCTGGATTGCAGCGGCATGGTCAGCTACATCTACCAGAATGCTGTCGGGGTAAAACTGCCGCACAATGCCGCCCAGATCGCCAGCCTGGCCCGCCCCGTCAGCAATAGCCAGATGCAGGTGGGCGACCTGGTGTTCTTCAACACCATGAACCGCTCCTTCTCGCACATGGGCATTTACATCGGCGACAACAAGTTCGTGCATGCTCCGCGTACCAATAGCGCCATCCGCGTCGACCGGCTGGACAACAGCTACTTCGCGGCGCGCTACGAGGGCGCGCGTACGCTGTTTGCCTGAACATGCAAGCATCCTGGAGCAGCCGGCTGCAACGCAGCTGGCAGCAGCGCCCCATTCTGCATCGCGATGGCGTATCCCTGCAGGAAGCCTGGCTGCTGCGCAAGCTGCAGCAAGCACTGAATGGTGACAGCCTGCAAATTGACGGCCTGTCACTGCTCAGCCGCGACAGCACCCTGCACCTGACCGCCCATCACCCCCTGGCCGCCCGACTGACCCTGCATTTCGATTTTTTGCCGGTGGACTGGAACAGCCGCCAGATCTGCTTGCGCTACCAGGTGCAGGGCGAGGCCATCTCCCCCTCCACCACCCGTCGCGTACTGGGCGGACTGTTGCTGGGTGTACTGGAAGGCGCTTTCGGCCACAAGGCATTGCAGCAACTGACCAAGCCGCTGGACTGGCTGACGCTGGAGCAGGATGTTGCCATGATCGACCTCACCCGGCTGCCAGCGCTGCAACCATGGCTGGACTACCCATTGCTGGGCAAGCCAGTGAGTGAACGCATTGTCATTCGCGCACTGGAAACCTCTCCCGGGCAACTACGCATCTATCTGGGCCGCCCCCAAGCCCTTTCCGACTAAGCAGTCATTTGTTCCGATTTATCATGCCTGAATGACATGGCATGGTGGCCCTTCCCTATCTCCCGGGCCAAAGCCATGTCATTTCTCCACAATCTGCGGATCGCACTGGCACTGGTATGGCAGGCAGCCCCTGCGGCGCTGTGCCTGGCCATTATTTCCAATTTGCTGGTCAGCAGCATCCCCACCCTATTGCTGTATTTGAATGCGCAATTGCTTGAGCAGCTCACCACCAATATGGCCAGCGCTGTCTTGATATCCTTGCTGCTGCCTTATCTGCTGCTTAGCGGATTTCAGGACAGCTTTAGCCTGGTGGCCAACTTCAGCGTGGACACCCTGCGCGATGCGCTGAGCATGCATCTCAAACAGCGTGTCAATACCATGATTGCCACCTTTCCCGACCTGAGCATTCATGAAAACCCTGCATTACGGGAAACCGCCATTCTGGCAAGCCGCGCCAGCGAAGAGATAAGCGACCTGCTGCTGTGCCTGTATGCCGTCGCCTCAAGAATCTTCATGACCCTGCCGCTCTTGCTCCTGCTGGGACAAACCGCATGGTGGATCCCCTTGCTGTTACTGGCAGGCATGCTGCCGGTATTGCTGGTTCGCGCACAAGCCGAATCAAAAAGCTGGGATGTGCAGGCACATCACGCAGCCACATTCAACGAACTGCGCATTCTGGACCGGATACTCACCCAACCCGATTTTGCCAAGGATTTGCGCACGTTTCGCATGCAGGTACATTTAATGGCGCGCTGGCGCGGTTTGTATCAGGGCTATCTGGACAAGGTCAAACAGGTCCGCATGCTCAATGTCCTCAAGCTGGCAGCCAGCTCAATGTTTGCCTGCATCTGCCTCGGGCTCCCGCTGCATGGCGTCATCACCGGTTACCAGCAAGGCCGCTTCAGCATTGCCCAGCTAGCCTTCCTGCTCGGAGCGCTGGTCCAGATGAAAGATAGCCTGGCCATCATCATTTATAATTTTGGCGATATGTTGCGTGCCTCCCACTGCGTCATTCCCTTTGGCAAGCTGCTTGCCTTGCATCAGGAAAAAATGCGGCCCGCCCCACCAGCACAAAGCGTTATTGCGCAGTCCGGCAACAATCATCATCTGGTTCTGGAAAAAATACGGTTTTCATATCAGGACAGCACAGCGCCGGTTCTGGACGACATCAATCTGACCATTCACCCACGCGAAGTCATTGCCCTTGTTGGCGATAATGGTGCCGGCAAATCCACCTTGCTCAAGATACTGAGCGGCTTATACCAGCCCACTGGCGGCCAACTGCACTGGAACAGCCGGCACACACCACCCCGTGTCATCACAGTGTTTCAGGATTTTTCCCGCTTTCCTCTCACCGTCAGCGAGAATCTGGTAGTGGATGACCCCTTACGCCGCGCGGAATGCCTGACTGCTGTCGGACTATCATGCCTTGTCGACAAAACCGACATCCCGCTTAGCGCCGAAATTCCAGCGGGCATTGATCTTTCCGGCGGCCAATGGCAGCGCCTGGCCATTGCCCGCGCCATGGCCCATGCCGATGAGGCCGACCTTTTGCTGTTCGACGAGCCTACCTCGGCACTCGACCCGGAATCTGAGGCTGGCATCATGCAAGGCATTCTCCAGCTTTCCCGCCAGAAAACCGCCATTATTGCCAGCCATCGGCTGGCCCTGACACGCTTTGTCGACCGTATTGTGGTGCTGCATCAGGGCAGCGTTGTTGAACAAGGGCCACATGATCAGTTAATGGCGCTAAATGGCAAATACGCACGGATGTTTCAACAGCAGGCCATGTATTACCAGGATCAAAGGGGAGAGAGTTCCACTACGGACTGATAGCAGCGGATACCGCCCTGCCCGGCAAGCAGCGCAGCCTTCCGCAGCCGATCACAACAAAAAACCCCGCCGCAGCGGGGTTTTCTCATATCAAGGCTAAAAAATCAGCCCTTGACGACCTTGGCAATGGCTTCGGCCACATACGGCAGGTTCTTGCTGTTCAGCGCGGCCAGGCAGATGCGGCCGGTGGATACCGCGTAGATGCCGAATTCGCTCTTCAGCACTTCCACTTGAGCTGCAGTCAGACCGGTGTAGGAGAACATGCCGCGTTGCTGGGCCACGAAGGAGAAGTCCTGCTCCACGCCCTGCGCCTTGATGGCTTCGACCAGACCGGTACGCATGGCGCGGATGCGGTCGCGCATGCCGGCCAGTTCGTCTTCCCACTGCTGGCGCAGCTCAGGGCTGGACAGCACGGCAGCCACCATGGCGGCACCGTGGATCGGCGGGTTGGAGTAGTTGGTGCGGATCACGCGCTTCAGCTGCGACAGTACGCGGCCGGTTTCTTCCTTGCTGGCAGTCACGATGGACAGGGCGCCAACACGCTCGCCATACAGCGAGAAGCTCTTGGAGAAGGAGCTGGACACGAAGAATTGCAGACCGGAAGCGGAGAACAGACGCACGGCCACGGCGTCGGCATCGATGCCATCGGCAAAGCCCTGATACGCCATGTCGAGGAAGGGAACCAGACCCTGGGCGCGGCACACTTCCACCACTTCGGCCCACTGGGCGTCGGACAGATCGGCACCGGTCGGGTTGTGGCAGCAGGCATGCAGCACGATGACCGAACCGGCAGCCAGGCTTTGCAGGAAGGACTTCATGCCGGCAAAGTCGACACCACGGGTGGCGGCGTCGTAGTACGGATAGTTTTCCACTTCGAAACCGGCAGACTCGAACAGCGCGCGGTGGTTTTCCCACGACGGGTTGCTGATGTAAACCTTGGATTCCGGGTTCAGACGCTTGAGGAAGTCGGCACCGATTTTCAGTGCGCCGGTACCACCCAGTGCCTGGGCGGTCACTACCTGGCCATTGCTGATCAGCGCGCTATCCGCACCGAACAGCAGGTTTTGCACGGCGCTGTCGTAAGCGGCCGGGCCTTCGATCGGCTGATAACCACGCGGCAGCATGGCATCAACACGGGCCTTTTCCGCGGCCTTGACGGCTGCCAGCAGCGGAATCTTGCCATTATCGTCGCTGTACACACCCACACCCAGGTTCACCTTGAAGGGACGGGTATCGGCGTTGAAAGCTTCGTTCAGGCCAAGAATCGGGTCGCGCGGGGCCAGTTCTACCGCGGCGAAGATCGAAGAGGTCATGCAGGGGCTCCATTTGCTTTGCAGAACAGCCGCAACCGGGGCGCTGACACAGGCAGCGGGCCGCGGCTGATTGATGAAAATCTTTGTCCGGGACAAAGTTTACCATCATCTGGCCGCTTGCTGCCGCCCCAGGCCGACAAAACAACAAGCTGCCACCTGCTTACACACTGGCGGGACAAATGGCATATTCTGCAAGAGCAGGCAGACATCCGTGCCAAGGGCTGAACCATGCGGCAGCCTGCCCGGTCCTAGCCCAGGCACAAACGCATATACCGGAGAGCGCTCATGAAAAAAGGCATTTTGCTGTTCTGGCCGTCCTTTATCATCGCCGTACTGGCCACCAGCGTGTTTTTCTCGATTTTCGATCCTGCCGAACTCACACTGCATGGCAATGCCCTGTTTGCCGACAAGCTGTCGGCCTATTCGGTATTTTTCCTGATCAGTTGGGCTTTCGGCGCACTGAACACAGCCATCGTGCTGGTACTGGAAAAATCCTCGCGCGACATCAATGGTTTCACCCCGCCGCCGGTTCAACCGATGGATGAGGCAGAAGACCCGCTGCGCAACTGATAGTCACGCAGGCAAAAGGGCGACCCTGGTCGCCCTTGTTCATTGCCACACCGCGAAACATCATGCTGTCTGCGAGGCAGATGTCTGACACACCACAAAGTATTTGCGCACCGCCTGCACCACCTCGAACACGCCGACAAAGCCGGCAGGAATCACGGCCGCCTCGCCGGGCTTCACGTCCACCACCTTCCCGGCTTCATCATGCAGGCGCACCAGCCCCTCGATCACGCAGAAAAATTCATGCTTGTCAGCGGCAAAGTGAATGCGCCAGGCCCCTGGCTCACAAGCCCAGACGCCACAACTCAGCACCTCATCGGCGGTTTCGTAATGGGTCCAGGTATGGCGTTGCGGGTTCCCGGACAGCAAACGCTCCGGACGGGGCCGGTCTGTGACGGGGTGGACTGATTTGCCAGAAAAATGGGTAATGTGGCTCATGCGCTTATGGGCGATAAAATCAACAAGACCGCTATTATGCGGGCCTGGTTTAGCGCATTCCAAGCCCGTCGACAAAACGGGATAGACATTCAAAGCCCGTCTTGCCACTTGATGGACGCATGCGAGCCATCACAGAAAGGCTTGTTGCTGGAGGCACCGCAGCGGCACAAGGTCATGCGTTCACGTACCGGGTAAGGCTTTCCCTGCTCCACCTCCAGCACGTCTGCCGCCTTGACCCATATGGCTGCAGAACAGCCCCACTGGGGATCTTCCAGCAAGTACAAGGATGGGGTATCCGGCTCCTTGCTGATTGGCTGCTGCGATTGCATATCCCACACTTTCAAGCGCCCTGCCGGACAATGTTCGGCCTCGCGTACCGTCAAGGCAATCGATTCTGCATCGGCTTGCTCCACCAAGTGCCAAATCTGGCCGCCGGCATCGCAAAAGCGGGCAAATGCACACAGCTTTTCGGCATCCGACAAGGCGACCACCGGCCCTTCTTGCAGCTCCGCCTGCTGCGCATATTCAGCCCGTGTTGCTGCCACGCGACCATCGAAAGCAATACGCTGGTGGCTGCCATCACAGTAGGGTTTGTTGGCTGAGTGACCACAACGACACAGCGCGCTTCCCTCTTCCTTCAGCGGAAAGCTTTTCCCTTTGCGGTAGCTCCAGGATATACCTTGGGCGTCAGGCTGGATAAACAGTTGCGTGATTTGGCTTGCGCCGCTCACACGATAGGGTCCATCGACCATAACAGTAATTTTCAATGCTTTCATTGCCTGCTCCTGTGCGCTGATGAGCTAACCTTGCCGCATTATGTGACTGTCTGTTCGTTCAGTAATTGGGCCTTGTCGCAGGCAGAACAACGACTCTTCTGATGCATCCGCAGAAAAGCAGCCGGCGTAAAAAAAGCCGACCACCAGGGTCGGCTTTGTTGAAGTTGGTGTTGCAGCCTCAGGCAAATACCAGCTGCCCGTTGCGCGCCTCCACCATAATGGTGGCCTTGGGCGGATACTTGCCGGCCAGAATGCTCTTGGCCAGCGGGTTTTCCAGCTCGTTCTGGATGGCGCGCTTGAGCGGACGTGCGCCATACACCGGATCGAAGCCGGCCTCGGACAGCAGGGACAGGGCCTCTTCGCTGATTTGCAGGTTCAGCTCCAGCTTGGCCAGGCGGCTTTCCAGACCCTTGAGCTGGATACGGGCAATCGCCTTGATATTCTTCTCGTCCAGACCGTGGAACACCACCACCTCATCAATACGGTTGATGAACTCGGGGCGGAAATGCGTTTTCACCTCGGCCATCACCGCCAGTTTGATCACCTGGTAGTCATCCGTCGCCATGGCCTGAATCTGCTGGCTACCCATATTGGAAGTCATCACCACCACCGTGTTCTTGAAGTCCACGGTGCGGCCCTGGCCATCGGTCAGGCGGCCATCATCCAGTACTTGCAGCAGGATGTTGAACACATCCGGATGCGCCTTTTCCACCTCGTCCAACAGAATCACGCTATATGGTTTGCGGCGCACCTGCTCGGTCAGATAACCACCCTCCTCATAGCCGACATAGCCCGGAGGCGCACCGATCAGCCGCGCCACCGAGTGCTTCTCCATGTACTCGGACATGTCGATGCGGATCAGATGCTCCTCGCTGTCGAACATGAAACCAGCCAGGGTCTTGCACAGCTCGGTCTTGCCCACGCCAGTCGGCCCCAGGAACAGGAAGGAACCATAAGGCTTGTTGGGGTCGGCCAGACCGGAACGCGAACGACGGATGGCATCGGCCACTGCACGTACCGCTTCGTCCTGCCCCACCACACGCTGGTGCAATACTTCTTCCATGCGCAGCAGTTTTTCCCGCTCACCGGTCAGCATTTTCGACACCGGAATACCGGTGGCGCGGCTGATGACTTCGGCAATTTCCTCGGCCCCTACCTGGGTGCGCAACAGGCGGTTGGGCTTGTTGTCGGCACCGGCATCGGCGGCTTCGGCCTCACGCAACTGGGCTTCCAGCTGTGGCAGCTTGCCGTATTGCAGCTCGGCCAGTTTCTGCCAGTCGCCCTTGCGCTTGAGGTCTTCCATCTCCACCTTGAGGCGGTCGATTTCCTCCTTGATGGTCTGGCTGCCTTGCGCTGCAGCTTTTTCGGCCTTCCAGATTTCTTCCATGTCGGCATATTCACGCTGCAGACGCTGGATTTCTTCCTCGATCAGTTGCAGACGCTTCTGGCTGGCTTCGTCGGTTTCCTTGTTGACCGCTTCGCGCTCGATCTTCAGCTGGATCAGGCGGCGATCCAGCTTGTCCATGGCTTCCGGCTTGGAATCCAGCTCCATCTTGATGCGGCTGGCTGCTTCATCGATCAGGTCGATGGCCTTGTCAGGCAGGAAACGGTCGGTGATATAGCGATGGGACAGCTCGGCCGCGGCCACGATGGCCGGGTCGGTGATGTCCACGCCATGGTGGATTTCGTACTTTTCCTGCAGACCGCGCAAGATGGCAATGGTGTCTTCCACCGTCGGCTCATTCACCAGCACCTTCTGGAAGCGGCGTTCCAGTGCGGCGTCCTTTTCGATGTACTTGCGGTATTCATCCAGCGTGGTGGCGCCAATGCAATGCAGCTCGCCACGCGCCAGTGCCGGCTTGAGCATATTGCCGGCATCCATGGCGCCTTCGGCCTTGCCCGCCCCGACCAGGGTATGGATTTCATCGATAAAGATCAGCGTCTGGCCGTCGTCCTTGGACAGGTCATTCAGCACGGCTTTCAGCCGTTCTTCGAATTCACCGCGGAACTTGGCACCAGCGATCAGCGCCGCCAGGTCCAGCACCAGCAGGCGCTTGTTCTTCAGGCTTTCCGGCACTTCGCCATTGACGATGCGCTGGGCCAGACCTTCCACGATGGCGGTCTTGCCCACGCCCGGCTCGCCGATCAGCACCGGGTTGTTCTTGGTACGGCGCAACAATACCTGGATGGCGCGGCGGATTTCATCATCACGGCCGATCACCGGATCCAGCTTGCCACTGCGCGCACGCTCGGTCAGGTCGGTGGTGTACTTTTTCAGCGCCTCACGCTGGCTTTCCGCGTCCTGGCTGCCCACGGTCTGGCCGCCACGCACCGCCTGAATGGCGGCCTGGATGGCATTGTGGTTGCCGCCATGTTCCTTGAGCAGACGGCCGGTTTCCCCCTTGTCCTGCGACAGGGCGGACAGGAAGGACTCGCTGGAAATGTATTCATCGCCCTGCTTGGTGGCGATCTTGTCGGTGACATTGAGCAGATTGCCCAGGTCGCGCGACACGGTGATTTCGCCATTGCCGCCCTGCACTTTCGGCAGGCGCTGGATGGCACTTTTCAATGCCAGCTTGAGGCCCGGCACATTGACGCCAGCACGGGCCAGCAGGCCGCCGATGCCGCTGTCGTTGTCGTCCATCATGGCCAGCAGCAGGTGCTGGGCTTCGATATAAGCGTTGTCTTCGGCCAGTGCCATGCTTTGTGCATCGCCCAGTGCCTGCTGGAATTTTGTGGTCAGTTTTTCGAATCTCATCAAAAAGCTCCTTCAAAACAAGATTGTGATCTGTTTGCAATTGCTGCCATTGCTACACATCCTGCCCGACCAGAAAATGCAGCGATTCGCTCAAGATATGTGGGCGCTTTTGGGCAGCACAAGGCTGGCCATGCGGTTTTGTAATGACAATCCGCGCCCAATGCGCAAATAGAAAAAGCCGGATCATCAATCCGGCTTTTTCTATTTGCGCATGGACAGAAATCAGGTACGGAAGGCGCGCACTTCTTCTTTCAGGGAGTCGGCCAGACCTGCCATGTGGCGGGCTGTTTCGGCCGAGCGCTCGGCAGCCTCATTGCTGCGTTCGGCCTGGCTGGCCACCGAATTCACCCGCTCGGCCATTTGCTGCACGATATCGCGCTGCTGCGACAGTTCGCGGTTGATACGCTGTACCACTTCCATGGCACGGCGCGAGTCCTCCACGATGGAGGCAATGGCCTCGCGGGCGCCAGAGGTGATGGCAGCACCTTCCGACGCCTGGACGACTGACTGGCGCATCGACTTGACCGCATCATCGGTGGCGGACTGGATCTTGCCTATCATGCCGCTGATTTCCTGGGTGGAGACGCTGGTGCGCTCGGCCAGCTTGCGCACTTCATCGGCCACCACGGCAAAGCCGCGGCCCATTTCGCCGGCACGGGCAGCCTCGATGGCAGCATTGAGCGCCAGCAGATTGGTCTGATCGGCAATATCGTGAATCACGTTGACGATGGCGGTAATCTGCTGTGCGCTGCTTTCCAGCGCCTTCAGGCTGTCGGCAGCCTGGCTGAGGGTCGCCGAGATATGACTGACCCCATCCACCGCCGCCACCAGGCTTTCACTGCCGGCCTGGGCCGCTTCGCTGGAGGCGCGGGCGGCATCGCTGGCTTCACTGGCGACTTTTTCAATCTGCTGCACCCCGGCAATCAGCATGCCGGTGTGTTCCGACATGGCCTGGGCACTGGTACGCTGCTCGCCGGAACTGGCGGCGGCAGAGCTGGCCTTGTCCGACAGTTCCTGCGCTGCATGGTCCAGGTCGATGGCATGCGAGCTGGTGCGATTGAGCGCCTGCTGAAAGCTGTCCAGCAGGCTGTTCATGGCATCGGCCACCTGCCCTACTTCATCCTTGCGGTTGATGGCGAGGCGCCGTGTCAGATCGCGACTGTCACGAATCCCACCCACCTCCTCAACCAGCTGGCGCACCGGCCGTGCCACCAGGCGATTGGTAAACAAGAGCAAGGCCAGCGCCAGGATCAGCAATAACAAACCGGCACCGCCAGCCAGCCACAGCAGCAGCTGGTGATTTTCCTTTTCCAGCTCGCTGCGGTTCTCGTTGCTGATGATCATCCAGCCCCAGGGTTTGTAGGTGGCATAGGACAACATGTGTTCGGCCGCGCCGTTTTCACCCGGCAGCTTGACGGTCAGCGCGCCCTGCCCGCTGGCCATCAAGTCGTTGACATAGGCTTGGCCGGCTGCGTCCACATCCTTGCTGACCGGTCTGCCGGATAGTTTGGGGTGCTGCACGTATTGGCCAAAGGATTTGGAATTCTTGTTGATATCGACAATGTCGATATGTCCGCTCTCGCCCAGTTTCACCTTGGACAGGCGCACCAGCAGGCCGGCGATGCCTTCGGTGGCACCGACGCCGACAAAGGTGGCGCCGATCACATTCTGGCTGGCGTCCTTGATCGGGCTGTAACTGGTAATGTAATCACGGCCGTACAGGTCGACCCGGCCCGAGTAGTTTTCGCCATTCATCAGCTGGGCATAGGCCGGGCTGGCATGGTCGAGCTTGGTGCCCAGGGCCCGCCCGCCGTCTTCCTTCAGCACCGAAGTGGCGATGCGGACGAAATCGTCACCATCCTTGACGAACAGCGTGGCGACATTACCGGTTTTCGAGGAGAAGCGGTCGACAATATCGTTATTGCCATTGATGGCGGTGCTGCCCAGCAGCAGTGCCGGCGTCGGCGTGCCGGACACCTCGATCTTGCTGGCCGGGTTGATGGCAAATGCACCGCCGATTTCACCCAGCAGTACCTTTTCAAACTGGCGGGTGGTGATTTTCAGTGACTCGTTGAAGGCGTCGATCATGTTGATGGACTGGGTCAGCAACTGCGACTGCACCTTCTCGGTACGCTCCTGCATCACGCGACCGGTAAACACATACAGCGGCAGCGCCAGGGCCATGGCCACCACCATCATCAACACTACCTGGGTCGATACCAGCCGCGACCCGATGCTCATGCCTCGCTTCATTCGCCTCACCCTCTCCACTGCCGCACCCGTTGTACAGGATTGTTTATTTATAATTCAGCGTCTTTTTGAAATGCTGGCTTTATATTTGCAAACCAGCAAAATGCGCGAGAAACATGCACTTGTCAATGCAATCGCTCAAGCGCAGCTTGAGCCTAATCAAAGCAAGAACAAGGCCAGACCAGCCCTGCTTTATACCCGGCAATTGACTGGCCGCATTCACAGCATAGACCGCTTTTGCAGCAAGAGCCTGCGCTCTGCCGCAGGCTGCCACCAGCCAGCCCTGGCCATGAAAAAACCCGGCCGAAGCCGGGTTGCAGAGTGTTGCTTTCATGGCATGGCAGGACGTCAGCTGACGACAATCTGCGGCGCACCTTCCTGTAACTGGCCAATGATCGCGGCATGGTCGAAACCGGCAGCCCGGAAAGCCGCCAGTACGGCAGGAGCCTGCTCGGCCGCCACTGCGACCAGCAGGCCGCCACTGGTTTGCGGGTCGGCCAGTACGCGCTGCTGCCAGTCGGGCAGGCCCGCGGCAAAGCGGACATGCTGGCCAAAACTGGCCTGATTGCGTTCGATGGCACCGGGGCCGTAACCTTGCTCGGCAAACGGGCGCGCAGCCGGGAGCAGCGGCACTGCCGCCATCTCCACCTGTGCTTGCAGCCCGGAGCCCTTGCAGATTTCCAGCAGATGACCCAGCAAGCCAAAGCCGGTGACATCGGTCAGTGCATGGACGCCCGCCATGCCGGCCAGCGTGGCGCCCACCTTGTTCAGCTGGGTGGTGGTGGCGATCAGCGCCTGATAGCCCGCCTCATCCAGCACGCCCTTTTTCATGGCCTGCGCCAGAATGCCCACCCCCAGCGCCTTGCCCATGATCAGCACATCGCCGGCGCGGGCATCGCAATTGCGCTTGAGCTGGTCGGGATGGACCACCCCCAGCGCCACCAGGCCGTAAATCGGCTCGGGGGAATCAATGGAATGACCACCGGCAATGGGAATGCCGGCATCGGCGCAGACGGCCTGCCCGCCATCGAGAATGGCGCGGATGGTGGCGACCGGCAGTACATTGACCGGCATGCCGACAATGGCCAGCGCCATGATGGGCGTGGCACCCATGGCATAGATGTCGGACAGCGCATTGGTGGCGGCGATGCGGCCAAAATCAAAGGCGTCATCGACAATGGGCATGAAGAAATCGGTGGTGGCAACAATCGCCTGCTGATCGTTGAGACGGTACACTGCGGCATCGTCGCTGGTTTCCGTACCGACCAGCAGTTGCGGGAACACCATTTTCTCCCGTGCCGTGGAGAGGATGGATTCCAGTACCGCAGGAGCAATTTTGCAGCCACAGCCACCGCCGTGGGATAATTGCGTCAGTTTGATTTCAGCCATTTCAGGGCAACTCCCACCATGCTTTTCAAGGTCGCGAAACTATCACAGCTGGCCGAGTTTGACGAGATCATCGACGTGCGCTCGCCAGCCGAATTCGCCGAAGATCACCTGCCGGGCGCCATCAATTGCCCGGTGCTGGATGACGAAGAACGTATCCGCGTGGGCACCCTCTACAAGCAGGTCAGCCCTTTCGAAGCGCGCAAGCTGGGCGCCGCGCTGGTGGCGCAGAATATCGCCCGGCACTTGCAGCAGCATTTCTATGCCAGGCCAAAATCCTGGAAGCCGCTGATCTACTGCTGGCGCGGCGGCCAGCGTTCGGCCTCGATGGCCATCATCTTCAACCAGATCGGCTGGAACACCCACCAGCTGGAAGGCGGCTACAAAAGCTATCGCCATCAGGTGCTGGCCGATCTGGCCAGCCTGCCGGCCACGCTGCGGCTCAAGGTTATCTGCGGCCCCACCGGCTCGGGCAAGAGCCGCTTGCTGCATGCCCTGCAGCGTAACGGCAAGCAGGTGCTGGACCTGGAAGCCCTGGCCGTGCATCGCGGCTCGGTACTGGGACGGCTGCCCGACCAGGCACAGCCCTCGCAGAAATGGTTCGACAGCATGTTGCGGCTGGCCATGTTGCAGCTGGACCCGGCCCGCCCGGTATTCATCGAATCCGAAAGCCGCAAGATCGGCACGCTGTGCCTGCCGGACAGCCTGTTTTCCCGCATGCATGCCAGCGAATGCCTGAGCATGGAAGTGGCACTGGCCGAACGCGTGCGCTTCTTGCTGGAAGACTATGATTTCTATCTGCAGCAACCAGACAGACTCGTTACTCAGCTAGGCTTTCTCAAGGCGGTCCATTCACGCGAGCAGCTGCAGCAATGGCAGGACATGATTGCACAGGGCCAGTTTGCCAGCCTGGTGGAGCAATTGCTGGTGCAGCATTACGACCCCTTGTATGTCCGCTCGATGAACCGCCACTACACCCATTTGCAGCAATCGCAGTTGCTGACGGTGCCCGGCCTCAGTCCGGCCCTGCTGGATGCGGTCGCCAGTGCGATCCGCGAATAAGAACATTCCTTACAAGTTTTATCAGCAACAGCTGCAATCTTTTCCATATAATCTGGCGCAAGCCCTGCCACAGACAGAGTAGAATGGCCGCTTTCGCTATCGCATTCATCACGCAGCCGGCATGAGCTCATACGCACAACTCGATTGGCTGGATGGCCAGCCCGTCTCGGTCGCCTTTGGCGATGTCTATTTCTCCCGTAGCAGCGGGCTGGAAGAAACCCGCCATGTTTTCCTGCGGCACAATCAGCTGGCCGAGCGTTTTGCCGCCCTGCCGCCCGATGGCCAGTTCAGCATCGGCGAAACCGGCTTTGGCACCGGACTCAACTTTCTCTGTGCCTGGCAACACTTCCTGCAACATGCCCCTGCCACGGCCCGGCTGCACTTCATCAGCGCGGAAAAATACCCGCTCACCGCGCAAGACCTCGGCCAGGCGCTGGCCTTGTGGCCGGAGCTGGCCAGCCAGGCGCAACAGCTGCTGCGCCAATACGATGTGCTGAGCCATGGCTGGCACCGCTTTGTGCTGGAGGGCGGCCGCATCCTTCTCACCCTGCTGGTGGGCGATGTGCTCGAGGTGCTGCCTCAGCTGGATGCCCGCATCGATGCCTGGTTTCTGGATGGTTTCTCCCCGTCGAAAAACCCGGACATGTGGCAGGTCGAGCTGTTTCAGACCATGGCCCGGCTGTCCGCCCCAGGCGCCACCTTCGCCACCTTCACCTGTGCCGGCTTTGTCCGCCGCGGTCTGAAAGAAGCGGGTTTCAGCGTCAAAAAAGTACCAGGCCATGGCCAGAAGCGCGAGATGAGCTGCGGCCAGCTGGTCACGCCCCCCGCGCCGGCATGGACGCCCCCCTGGTATGCCCGCCCGGCAGCGCAGGCCGGGCAGGAGCGCTCGGCCATCGTGGTGGGGGGCGGCATTGCCGGTGCCTCCACCGCCTACAGCCTGGCCCAGCGCGGCTGGCAGGTGACACTGGTGGAACGGCTGCCCCAACTGGCGCAGGCTGCATCGGGCAATCCGCAGGGCGTGCTGTATGCCAAGCTGTCGCCACACTTCACCCCGCTGACCCGACTGGTATTGTCTGGCTATGCCTACTCCTTGCGCCTGCTCCATCAATTGCTGGAACAAGGCGAGGAGTGCTGGCGCGCCTGTGGCGTGCTGCAACTGGCGCAAGACGACAAGGAAGCCGCACGACAGGCACAGCTGGCCGCCACCGGCCTGCCCGATGGCCTGCTGCGCCTGGTCAGCCAGCAGGAAGCCAGCGCCATCGCCGGCTTGCCGCTACCCACTGGTGGACTGTTTTTCCCGCAGGGCGGCTGGCTGAATCCGCCCAGCCTGGTGCATGCGCTGTGCAGCCATCCCAATATCCAGCTGCGTACTTCCAGCACGGTGCTGGAGCTGGACTGGAACCCGCTGGAACAATGCTGGCTGGCCAGCAATGAAGATGGCCCGCTGGCCATGGGCAGTGCCGTCATTCTGGCGGCGGCGGCAGACACGGCACGCTTTGACAGCACCAGCCACCTGCCGCTGAAAGCGATTCGCGGCCAGGTCAGCACGGTAGCGGCCACGGCGGCCAGCAGCCAGTTACAAACCGTCCTGTGTGGCGAAGGCTATATTTCGCCGGCACGGCAGCAGCAGCACTGTCTGGGGGCCACCTTCAAGTTCGAGGCAGACAATCTGCTGCCCAACGAAGCGGAACACCAGGAAAACCTGGACATGCTGGCAGGGCTGGCTCCGGCCATGCATCAGGCCGTGGGTGCGGCAGAGCTCAAGCTGCAAGCCATCGGCGGGCGCGCCGCCTACCGCTGTACCAGCCCGGATTACCTGCCGCTGATCGGCCCGGTGGCCAATCGTCGCCAGTTTGCCGAGTGCTATCGCGAACTGGCCAACGACGCCACACTCAAGCTGGATAGCACCTCGCCCTGGATCAGCGGCCTGTACGTCAACACCGCCCATGGTTCACGCGGCATGATTACCGCACCGCTGTCTGGCGAAATCCTGGCCGCCTATCTGGACAATGAAGCGGCACCGCTGCCGCAGGCGCTGATGCAGGCGGTACACCCCAGCCGTTTCCTGCTACGCAAGCTGATACGCAAGCAGGACTGATCAGCCCCGCAACAAGCCATGCTCAAGCCGCAATGGCCTGCTCGATGGCCTGACGGATATCATCCGGAATGGCCACCGGCACACCCGCCTGATAATCCACCCACACCAGCGTCACGTCGGCATAGGCATACACGGTGTCCGGATCACCCTGACGATAGAAATGATGGCGTAGCTGCAGGCTGCTGCGGCCCAGCTTTTCCAGCTCGATGGTGATTTCCACCACTGCGGGATAAGTCAGCTGCTTGCGAAAGGTGCAGGAAGTACTGGCCAGCACCGGGCCGGTACTCTGCGGATTGATGCCATGCCCCAGCGCCTCCAGCCAGTTCAGGCGGATCTGCTCCAGATAGCGGAAGTAGTAGGTATTGTTGAGATGACCGACCGCATCCATATCGCCCCAGCGCATGGTGATGGTCTGGCGGTCGATGATGGGATAGGATTTTTCCAAGACAGCGCTCCTTACCTTAACGTCATGTTGTGTTGCATCATAACGCTGCCGTCAAAGTCCGTCACACAAAAACCATGCAATCACACCAGAACACCCAGCCAGAACCCGACATACTGCCGCTGCTGCCGACGCATTGTCCTGATACGACGGCAGCATGACTGTCAGTCAACGGTGGAGGAACTGATCCCCGCGCCTGCTGGCTGCCAGTCACCTGAGCGAAGGTGCAAGCTGGAGCCCCGCCCCCCAAGGCCGGGGCTCGTTTTTTTAGATGGCAACCCTCCGCGGCCACCGGGCCAGCCGCTGCGATTTTGTTGGGCACTTGCCGCTTGTGCTACTGTAGCGCCAGACGGGAGCCACAACATGCCAGCCAGAAAAACCGAATCCCCCCAGCAAACCCTCACCGCCACCGCCACCGACACCCTGCGCCAGCGCATACTGTCCGGCGAATGGCCGGATGGCACCCAGTTGCGGCAGGAAGCCCTGTCACGCGAACTGGGTGTCAGCCGGGTACCGGTACGCGAGGCCTTGCGCCAGCTGGAAGCCGAAGGACTGGTACGCATCATTGAACGGCGTGGTGCCGTGGTCAGCCAGCTGTCGCTGCCGGAAATCGTCGAACTGCTGCGGGTACGGGTGCTGCTGGAATGCGACATGCTGCTGGAGGCCATACCGCGCCAGACCGCAGCGGACATCGCGGCCGCCGAAGCGCTGCTGGCGCGCTTTGAGGTCGCGCTGAACAATCAGGATGTCGCCACCTGGGGCCTGCTCAATGCCAGCTTCCACCTGGCGCTGTATCAGGCGGCAGGCCGGCCGCAAACCCTGGCCCTGATCGAGCAATTGCATAACCGCACCGACCGCTACACCCGCATGCAGATTCTGCTGACCGGCTTTAACGACCGCGCGCATCTGGAACACAACCACCTGCTGGAATTATGCCGCCAGAAAGACGCCATCAGCGCTGCCGCCTTTCTCAAGCAACACATCATGCATGCCGAAGAAGCGCTGGAAGCCTGGTATCTCGCCCACCACAGCGCCCCCGGCAAGCAAGGCAGGCGCAAGCCACGCCCGGCGGCAAACGCGGACTGAAACAGTCGGACAGACAATGGAAAAGAGCCGCGGGCAGCGGCTCTTTTCCATTGCAGCAGGCAGTACGTGAATCCGTACACTACATGACCAGCTTGGCACCCACCACGGCCAGCATCACGGCCAGCGCCGGTCGCAGCCAGGCATCGGTCAGGCGGCGGGTCAGCTTGCTGCCCAGCCAGATGCCCGGCAAGGAGCCCATCAGCAGATTCAGCAGCAGCATGTAGTTGAGATTGCCCATGCTGGCATGGCCCAGGCCGGCAACCAGGGTCAGCGGGACGGCATGGGCGATTTCCGTGCCCACCAGGCGGGTGGTGGGCAGGGCCGGATAAAGCAGGAACAAGGCCAGCGTGCCCAGCGCACCGGCGCCGATGGAACTGAGGGTGACCAGCACACCCAGACCCATGCCTATCAGTACGGTTGGCAACGGTTTCAGCACGAACTCGGCCGGCGGGTGGCCCTGCGGATTGATCAGCTTGATCAGGCGGGGCTTGAGCAGGATGGAGGCGGCAGTCAGCAGCAAGGCCACGCCCAGCACCAGCTTGAATACCGAATCCAGCGCATGGCTGGACAGGTGCAGCCAGGACAGCAGGCCCAGCGTCAGCAGCGATGCCGGCACACTGCCGGCAGCCAGCCAGGCCGTCAGCTTCCAGTCGACATGCTTCTGCTTGTGATGGACGAACACGCCACCGGCCTTGGTCAGCGCGGCATACAGCAGGTCGGTGCCGACCGCGGTGGCTGGCGAAATGCCAAACCACAGCAAGATTGGGGTCATCAGGGAACCACCCCCTACCCCGGTCAGTCCGACGATAAAGCCCACCACCAGACCAGCCACTGCGTATCCCAACTCCATGACAGCTCCAAACTAAGTTCTGGCGCTATCCTACTGCACACAACATATAACAAACTAGATTGTTTGATTTAATCAATATTCGATATAAGTCTATACGGCACCATAGCCAGCACTGGCCGGCAATTCAGCAGCAAATCTGCTAAAAATAACCATAGCTAGTGAAGACTGTCGCGGCAAACACACAACATTTTGCGTATTGCGCGACGTTTCAGACTTTACAAATGTTTGAAATACAGTCAAGTTTTAATGGTTGGCACAACCGACCGCATGTGATGTACCCAATCTGGAGGTGCAAGGATGATTTCCCGTATTCCTCTCAGTGTCCGCCGCAAGCAGGCACGCGACCAGCATGAAAGTTTTCTGTACGCGGTGGCAAAACCGCAATTGAGCGATACCGAACGCTGCCGGCAGCAAAAAGTACGCCAGCGCGCCCATGACCGTGATGACGCCCGCTTCATGGCGGAGCGCAGCGAAGACGATCTGTTCTAGCGCTGCCGCGCAGCCTCATCACCCGCCCCTGCCAAAGCGCCACTCTCTTGGCGCTTGCTGCCTTTTTTGTCGTCAAATCCCCCGTTTTCTGCCGGCTGCTGCCCTGGTGCAGCAGCATTTGCAGCGTCTTTATAGTTTCTTTACCCCCCCTCCTGGCTTTTTATCAGGTTTTTGACATCCGATTGCGTACCTTTCACTGGCACATATCGCCTCGTAAAGGAAATGCAAAATGGATTTGGTCTATCTTGGCCTGACTCTGGGATTCACTGCGCTGACGCTCGCTTTCGTGCGGCTCTGCCAGCACGCGGAGGGCAAATAGCCATGAACCTGTTCTATTTCATCAGCGCCCTGCTGGCCCTGGGCTTGCTGGCCTATCTGCTATACGCACTGTTCAAACCGGAGAATTTCTGACATGAGCACACCTGCCATTCTCCAACTGGGTTTGTTCCTGCTGGTTTTGCTGGTGCTGGCCTGGCCCTTGTCCAGCTGGATCACCCGCATCATGCAGGGTGAAAATCCTGGTCCGCTGCGCCTGCTCGCACCGCTGGAAAAACTGCTCTATCGCCTGGCAGGCATTCGCCAGGACGAGGAAATGGGCTGGAAGTCCTACGCGGTTTCCCTGCTGGTATTCAATCTGCTGGGGGTTCTGGCCGTGTACGGGCTGCAGCGCCTGCAAGGCGTGCTGCCCTTCAACCCGCAAGCCATGGCGGCAGTGACGCCTGATTCGTCCTTCAACACCGCCATTTCCTTTGTCACCAATACCAACTGGCAAGGCTATGGCGGCGAAACCACCATGAGCTACCTGACCCAGATGCTGGGGCTGACGGTACAGAACTTCCTGTCCGCCGCAACCGGTGCCGCCGTGGTGATTGCGCTGATTCGCGGCTTTGCCCGTCACAGCTCGGCCCGGATAGGCAATTTCTGGGTCGATGTGACCCGCTTTACCGCATATATCCTGCTGCCGCTGTCGCTGGTATTCGCGCTGGCACTAACCCAGCAGGGCGTCATCCAGAACCTGCTGCCCTACCAGACAGCGCATACCGTGGAAGTCACCCATTTCCAGCAGCCCAAGCTGGATGCCAAGGGCAACCCGGTCAACGGCAAGGATGGCAAGCCGGTCATGCTGGATAGCCAGACCCAGCAGCAGACCCTGCCGATGGGCCCGGTCGCCTCGCAGGAAGCCATCAAGATGCTGGGCACCAATGGCGGCGGTTTCTTCAATGCCAACTCGGCCCATCCTTATGAAAACCCGACACCGCTGTCCAACTTCCTGCAAGACCTGGCCATCTTCCTGATCCCGGCAGCCTTGTGCTTTGTCTTTGGCCGCATGGTGGGTGATCGCCGTCAGGGCTGGGCCATTCTGGCCGCGATGCTGGTGATGTTTGCCACCGCGGTGGTGGTGGAAACCAGCGCCGAGCAGGCCGGGGTGCCGCAACTGAGTGCGATGGGCGTGGACCAGCAGGCCAGCAGCCTGCAGGCCGGTGGCAATATGGAAGGCAAGGAAAGCCGCTTCGGCATCATCGATACCGCGCTGTTCACCGTGATCACCACCTCGGCCTCCTGCGGTGCGGTGACTGCCATGCATGACTCGCTCACCCCTATCGGCGGCCTGGTGCCGACCTTCCTGATGCAGCTGGGTGAAGTGGTCTTCGGTGGTGTGGGTTCCGGCCTGTACGGCATGCTGGTCTTTGCCATCCTGGCGGTGTTCATTGCCGGCCTGATGGTGGGACGCACGCCGGAGTATCTGGGCAAGAAGATTGAAACCTATGAGATGAAGATGACGGCCATCACCATTCTGGTGACGCCTATCCTGGTGCTGGTGCTGACCGCCATTGCCGTCAGCGTGGATGCCGGCAAGGCAGGCATTGCCAACCCCGGCGCCCATGGTTTCAGCGAAATCCTCTATGCCTTTACCTCGGCTGCCAACAATAACGGCAGCGCCTTTGCCGGCCTGTCTGCCAATACGCCGTTCTACAACATCATGACCGGCATCGCCATGTTCTTTGGCCGCTTCCTGATGATTGTGCCCATCCTGGCCATTGCCGGCTCGCTGTCTGCCAAGAAACGCCTGGCGGTCAACAGCGGCACCCTGCCCACCCACGGCCCGCTGTTCGTGGTGCTGCTGATCGGCACGGTGTTGCTGGTGGGGGCGCTCAACTACGTCCCGGCGCTGGCGCTGGGACCGGTGGTGGAGCAGCTGCAAATGGTGAGCGGACATTAATCCTGGGCGTGGATACGCAACAGGATCAAGGAAAACAATATGAACGATCGCAATCATTCCAATGTGTCGGCTGCTGCCAACAACGCAGCCAGCCAGCACGGCAAACCGGGCAAGGGCATGTTTGACCCGGCCCTGCTGCAACCGGCCATCATCGATTCTTTCAGGAAACTGTCGCCACGTACCCAGTGGCGCAATCCGGTGATGTTTGTCGTCTATGTAGGCAGCATCCTCACCACCGCCCTGTGGCTGCAGGCGCTGGCGGGCAAGGGCGAGGCCGCACCCGGCTTCATCCTGGCCATTGCCCTGTGGCTGTGGTTTACCGTGCTGTTTGCCAACTTTGCCGAAGCACTGGCCGAGGGCCGCAGCAAGGCCCAGGCCGCCAGCCTGCGCTCGGCCAAGAAAAACGTGGTGGCGAAAAAGCTGTCCGGCCCGCGCCGCGACGCTGGCGTCACCATTGTCGATGGCCACAGCCTGAAAAAGGGCGACATCGTGCTGGTGGAAGCCGGCGATGTCATCCCGGTGGATGGTGAAGTCATCGATGGCGTGGCCTCGGTGGACGAATCCGCCATTACCGGCGAATCGGCACCGGTGATCCGCGAATCCGGCGGTGACTTTTCCTCGGTCACCGGCGGCACCCGCGTGCTGTCGGACTGGATCGTGGTGAAAATCACGGCCAATCCGGGGGAAACCTTCCTCGACCGCATGATCGCCATGGTGGAAGGCGCCAAGCGCCAGAAAACGCCCAATGAAATCGCCCTGACCATCCTGCTGGTGGCGCTGACCATCGTGTTCCTGATCGTCACCGTCACCCTGCTGCCTTACTCGCTGTTCAGTGTGGAGGCGGCCAAGGCCGGCTCGCCCATCAGCATCACCACCCTGGTGGCGCTGCTGGTCTGCCTGATTCCCACCACCATCGGCGGCCTGCTGTCGGCCATTGGCGTGGCGGGCATGAGCCGCATGATGGGGGCCAATGTGATTGCCACCTCCGGCCGTGCCGTGGAAGCGGCAGGCGACGTGGACGTGCTGCTGCTGGACAAGACCGGCACCATCACCCTGGGCAACCGTCAGGCTTCGCAATTCGTGCCGGCACCGGGCGTGAGCGAACAACAGCTGGCCGATGCGGCACAGCTGGCCTCGCTGGCGGACGAAACCCCGGAAGGGCGCAGCATCGTGGTACTGGCCAAACAGAAATTCGCCCTGCGTGAACGTGAACTGGCCAGTCACGAAGCCACCTTCATCCCGTTTACCGCGCAAACCCGCATGAGCGGCATCGACTACGATGGCCGGCAGATCCGCAAGGGGGCCATCGATGCCATTCGCCGTCATATCGCCGAGCAAGGCGGGGTCTTCCCCGATGCGCTGAGCAAGAGCGCCGATGAAGTGGCGCGGCGTGGTTCCACCCCGCTCTTGGTGGCCGAAGGCAACCGCGCGCTGGGGGTGATCGAGCTCAAGGACATCGTCAAGGGCGGCATCAAGGAGCGCTTTGCCGAGCTGCGCCAGATGGGCATCAAGACCATCATGATCACCGGCGACAATCCGCTGACCGCCGCCGCCATTGCCGCCGAGGCCGGCGTGGATGATTTCCTGGCCGAAGCCACCCCGGAGGCCAAGCTCAAGCTGATCCGCAGCCATCAGGCCGAAGGCAAGCTGGTGGCCATGACCGGCGATGGCACCAACGACGCGCCGGCACTGGCCCAGGCCGATGTGGCAGTGGCCATGAATACCGGCACCCAGGCAGCGAAAGAGGCCGGCAATATGGTGGATCTGGATTCCAACCCCACCAAGCTGATCGAAATCGTGGAAATCGGCAAACAGATGCTGATGACCCGCGGCTCGCTCACCACCTTCTCCATCGCCAACGACGTGGCCAAGTACTTCGCCATCATCCCGGCGGCCTTTGCCAGCACCTATCCGCAGCTGAATGCGCTGAACGTGATGGGCCTGAACAGCCCGGCCTCGGCCATCATGTCGGCGGTGGTGTTCAATGCGCTGATCATCGTGGTGCTGATTCCGCTGGCCCTCAAAGGGGTGAAATACCACGCCAGAAGCGCGGCCGAACTGCTGCGCGGCAATTTGCTGATCTACGGCCTGGGCGGCCTGCTGCTGCCTTTTGCCGGCATCAAGCTGATCGACATGCTGCTGGGCAGCCTGGGCCTGGTGTAAACCGGCCCGCCCACACAAGGAACTCATCATGCTCAAGACTCTGCGACCCGCACTGCTGCTGTTTGCCATCCTGTCCCTGCTGACCGGCCTGGCCTACCCGCTGCTGACCACGGCCCTGGCCCAGGCGCTGTTTCCACAGCAGGCCAATGGCAGCCTGATCGAAAAAGATGGCCGGATCATCGGCTCCCGCCTGATCGGTCAGAACTTTAGTGCCGACAAGTATTTCTGGGGCCGGCCATCCGCCACCAGCCCCATGGCCTACAATGCCGGCAATTCTGGCGGCTCCAACCTCGGCCCCACCAACAAGGCCCAGCTGGATGCGGTCAAGGCCAATCTCGACCACCTGCGCCAGGCTCATCCCACGCAGACCGCCACCGTGCCGGTTGATCTGGTCACCGCATCGGCCAGCGGCCTGGACCCGGAAATATCGCTGGCTGCCGCCTATTACCAGTTGGAGCGTGTCGCCCACGCCCGTGGCATGCCGCTGGCACGGCTGCACCAACTGGTGGATGATCACATCATTAGCGAAACCTTCGGCCTGCTGGGAGAACCCAGGGTCAACGTGCTGGAACTGAACCTGGCACTGGATGCGGTGAAGTAAAGCCGCGGCCGCTTTGATCCGCGCATCCGCTCCCGGCCGGATGCGCGGCGCCATCGCCCTGCCCCTTCCGGGCAGGGCATTATGCTGTACCGCCCTAAGCGACGACGGACTGAACATGACGGATACCCGCCCCGACCCCGATGCCCTGCTGGATGAGCTGAAGCAGGAGGAGCTGGCTGCCCAGCGCGGCCGCCTGAAAATTTTCTTTGGTGCCTGCGCCGGCGTGGGCAAGACCTATGCCATGCTCAGTGCCGCCCGCGTGCGCCAGCAGGAAGGCTGCAAGGTGCTGGTGGGCGTGGTGGAAACCCATGGCCGCAAGGAAACCGAAGCCCAGCTGCAAGACCTGGAAGTGCTGCCGCCCACCCGCATCGAATACAAGGGCCACAGCCTGGCCGAGTTTGACCTGGACAGCGCGCTGGCCCGCCAGCCGGAACTGATCCTGATGGACGAATTCGCCCACTCCAATGTCCCCGGCTCGCGCCACAGCAAACGCTGGCAAGACGTGGAAGAGCTGCTGGCGGCCGGCATCGATGTCTATACCACGCTCAATGTGCAGCACCTGGAAAGCCTGAATGATGTGGTGGGACAGATCACCGGCATCGTGGTGCGCGAAACCCTGCCCGATCACGTGTTTGATCAGGCGGCCGAGGTGTCGCTGGTCGACCTGCCGCCGGACGAACTGCTGGCCCGCCTGGCCGCCGGCAAGGTGTATATCGCCCATCAGGCCGAGCGCGCGGTGAAAAACTTCTTCCGCAAGGGCAATCTGCTGGCCCTGCGCGAACTGGCCTTGCGCCGCACCGCCGACCGGGTGGACGCGCAAATGCGCGCCTACCGTGCCGACCAGTCGATCAAGCCGGTATGGCATGCCCGCGAACGCTTGCTGATCTGCGTCGGCCATGGCCCCGGCACCGAAAAGCTGGTGCGCAGCGGCAAACGGCTGGCCGCCAGCCTGGATGCCGACTGGATTGCCGTGTTTGTCGAAACGCCAGAACTGCAAGGCCTGTCGGAAACCAAGCGCAGCCGCATCATGAAGGGCCTGAAACTGGCCCAGGAGCTGGGCGCGGAAACCACGGTGCTGGGCGGCAGCGATCTGGCCTCCACCCTGCTGGCCTATGCCCGCACCCGCAATGTTTCCAAGCTGGTGGTGGGCAAATCCGCCGGCAACAAGCTGCAGCGGCTGTGGCGACGGCCATTGCTGGAACAACTGTCGCTGCAGGCCAATGATGTCGATGTCTACGTGGTGGCCCACGAACTGGAAGATGAGCAGCCGCAAACGCGCGACGGCTTCAACAGCCTGCTGTTTGGCGAGGCCAGCCGCCAGCAGCAGCGCCATGGTTATCTGGCAGCGCTGCTGGCCTGCTTGCTGACCACCGGCCTGGCCAGCCTGCTGACGCCCTTTTTCGAACTTTCCAATGTGGTGATGGTTTACCTGCTGGGCGTGGTACTGGTGGCGGTGCGCTTTGGTCGTGGCCCCGGCGTGCTGGCGTCCCTGCTGGCGGTGGCCACCTTCGATTTCTTTTTCGTGCCACCGCGCATGTCGTTTTCGGTATCGGATACCCAATACCTGCTCACCTTTGCCGTGATGTTTGCCGTGGCCCTCATCATCAGCCAGCTGGCCGCACGGCTGCGCTTCGAAGCCACCATTGCCACCTATCGCGAGCGCCGCACCCGCGCCCTGTATGATCTGGGCCGCGAGCTGGCCGGCGCCCTCACCGCCAACCAGATCATCGATACCGCAGTCAGCCGCCTGCAGCCGCTCTTCAATGCCAGCATCGTGCTGTTCACCCCCAACAGCAATGAAGAACTGCGCGCGGAAAACGACAGCCATGCCCAGGCCGATCTGGGCGTGGCGCAGTGGGTGTATGACAAGCAGCAGCCTGCGGGCCTGGGCACCCAGACCTTGCCGGCCAATGCCATGCTCTATCTGCCGCTGAAAGCGCCCATGCGCAATCGCGGCGTGCTGGCCGTGCTGCCCGAACAACTCGACCAGGTCTTCCTGCCGGAACAGCAACGCCTGCTGGAAACCTGCGCCGCCCAGATCGCGCTGGCGCTGGAGCGGGTGCACTATGTCGAGGTGGCGCAGGATGCCATTGTCGCCATGGAATCGGAACGCCTGCGCAACAGCGTGCTGGCGGTGATCTCGCACGACCTGCGCACCCCGCTCACCACCCTGGTCGGGCTGTCCAGCATCCTGGCCGCCGGCCAGGTCGATGCCGCCAAGCAGGCGGATATCGCCCAGTCTATCCAGGAAGAATCACTGCGCATGAACCATCTGGTCACCAATCTGCTGGACATGGCCAAGCTGCAGTCCGGCGTGCAGCTGAACCGTGAATGGCAGCTGCTGGATGATGTGGTGGGCAGCGCGGTGCGTGCCTGCCAGCGCAGCCTGCAGCAGCACCAGCTGCAAATCGACCTGCCTGCCGGACTGCCCGTGCTGGAGTACGACGCGGTGCTGATCGAACGGGTATTGGTGAACTTGCTGGAAAATGCCGCCAAATACACCCCGCCCGGCAGTCATATCACGCTCAGTGCCAGCTGCGAGGGCGCTACAATGCGTGTTTGCGTGCAGGACGACGGGCCCGGCCTGCCGGCAGGCCAGGAACAAAAGCTGTTCGACAAGTTCAGCCGTGGCAACAGCGAATCCACCACACCGGGCGTGGGACTGGGGCTGGCCATCTGCCGCAGCATCGTCGAAGCCCACGGCGGCGTCATCCAGGCGGCCAATATCCGCCCCCATGGCGCCGCCTTCAGCTTCACCCTGCCGGTACGCGCCATGCCGGCCCTGCCCGGCGAAGAGGAGATCAAAGCATGAGTGACAACCCGATCAAGCTGGTGGTCATCGAAGACGAAAAACCGATACGCCGCTTTCTCGCCTCGGCACTGGACGGCGACAACTGGGTGGTGCACCAGGCGGAAAACGGCAAGCAGGGCCTGATCGAAGTGGCCACCCGCAAACCGGACATGGTGATACTGGACCTGGGCCTGCCCGACATGAACGGCATCGATGTCATCCGCCAGCTGCGCGAATGGACCGACCTGCCCATCCTGGTGCTGTCCGCCCGCACCCAGGAAGCGGAAAAAGTGCAGGCGCTGGATGCCGGCGCCGACGACTACCTGACCAAGCCCTTCGGCGTGGCCGAATGCATGGCGCGCATCCGCGTGCTGCTGCGTCGGCGTGGCAATGGCAGCGCCGCCCCGGCCCAGACCTTTGCCTTTGGCGAGATCAAGGTCGACCTGGTGGCACGCACCGTGTACAAGGGCGAGGCCATGGTGCACCTCACACCCATCGAATACCGCCTGCTGACCACGCTGATCCGCAATGCCGGCAAGGTCATCACCCACCGCGAGCTGCTGCTGGCGGTATGGGGGCCATCCTTCTCCGAACACAACCAGTACCTGCGCGTCTACATGGGCCACCTGCGGCAAAAACTGGAAGACAACCCGGCCATGCCGCAGCACATCCTGACCGAAACCGGCGTCGGCTACCGCCTGCTGGAAAGCTGAGCCCGCAGGCCCGGCCTCCACCCTGCGCACAGCGTACCTGGCAGGCGCGCCACGTCGCAAAACGCATTTTGCGACAGCCCTGCCCTCCCATCCGGCATGACTCGGAAAATTCCAAGCAAATGGATAGTCCGTTTCCTGCGCACTGAATCAGAAATCGGCTATTTCTGGCCGCCTTCCCACATTTGTAGACTGCTCTCCCACCAACCTCGTCTCGCGCTGCATCGCACGCCTGGCCTGTGCCTCACGCCGGCCACACTGCAGCGCGTGCATCCACACGGGAGAGACCTTGAAACGCTTCGCCATTGCCGGCATCCAGATGTCGGTTTCCGCCTTCGAAGAAAACATCACGCGCATGGGGCATTACGTCGCCCATGTCAAACACCGCTTTCCCTGGGTCGACATGGTGCTGTTTTCCGAGCTGGCCGCTTACGGCCCCAGCCCGCTGAAAGCGGAAACCATGCCGGGCGAGGCCGAGCAGCGGCTGTGCCAGATTGCCGCCCAGCACGGCATCTGGCTGATTCCCGGCTCCCTGTTCGAGCTGCGTGATGGCCATGTTTTCAACACCAGCCCGGTCATCAATCCGCAAGGCGAGGTCATCGCCCGCTTCAGCAAGCTGTTTCCCTTCCTGCCCTACGAAAAAGGCATCACTGCCGGCGACCAGTTCGTGGTGTTCGACGTGCCCGATGCCGGGCGCATCGGCATCTCCATCTGCTACGACATGTGGTTCCCGGAAACCACCCGCACGCTGGCGGCCATGGGGGCTGAGGTCATCCTGCATCCCACCATGACCGACACCATAGACCGCGAAGTGGAACTGGCCATTGCCCGCGCCTCCGCCGTCACCAACCAGGTGTACTTCCTCGACATCAACGGCGTGGGTGATGGCGGCACCGGTCGCTCCATCGTGGTGGATCCTGCCGGCTACGTGCTGCATCAGGCAGGCAATGGCCCGGAAATCATCCCGGTGGAAATCGACTTCGACAAGGTCAGGCGCGAGCGCGAACGCGGCCTGCGCGGGCTGGGCCAGCCGCTCAAGAGCTTCCGCGACCGTCGCTGCGATTTCCCGGTGTACCAGCGCGACAGCGGCCTGGATGCCTATCTGTACCGGCTGGGCCCGCTGACCAAACCGGAGGACCACCATCAGGGCGAGCTGTCCGGCCCCGGCGGCCCGATGGCGGAGATCAAGGCCGACAGCGATGCCCTGGCCGCCAGCCAGGTCCAGGAATGAAAGGCAACACCCTGCTATCAGGCTGGCTGCATTACTGCCGCCAATGCTGGCAAGCCTGGCGGGCAGCCATCCAGCCGCCGACACCGACAACCCCACCGCGAGCCGCTCAGGGAGAACCAACCATGCAAAAAGTCAGCAATATTTCCGATCTGCGCCTGCTGTTTCACCGCAATGAACGGCCGATCTACTTCATCAGCGCCACCAACTTCAACCTGCTGGGCATAGACCAGTGGGTCAACCGCTTCAAATACATCAACTACATCGACTGCTTCGATGGCCGCCACCCCAATGTCTTTGTGCCGCCGCAACTGCCGCATGAAGAATTCCAGTCCATCGAGGACATCAACAACTATCTGCTGCAACACAAGGATGTGGTGGATTATGTCGAACGCGCCGGCGGCCGCCCGGTGGCGGTGTTCCTGATGTTCGATGCCGAAACCGAACGGCTGTGCCAGGAGCTGGGCATCGAAGTATGGTTCCCCAGTGCCGCCTTGCGCGAACGCTGCGACAACAAGATGGAAACCGTGCGCATCGGCAACAAGGCCGGCGTCCCTTCCGTCCCCAATGCCCTGAGCAAGGTGGACAGCTACGCCCATCTGCGCGAAATTGCCGACGCGCATGGCCTGGGCGAACAGCTGGTGGTGCAGACCGCTTTTGGCGACTCCGGCCACACCACCTTTTTCATTTCCAGCGAGGCAGATTTCGACCGCCACGCCCAGGAAATCATCCAGGACCCGGAAGTCAAGATCATGAAGCGCATCAACTGCCGCGGTGCCACGCTGGAGGCCTGTGCCACCCGCAGCGGCACCCTGGTCGGACCACTGCTGACCGAGGTGGTGGGCGAACCGGAACTGACCCCCTATCGCGGCGGCTGGTGCGGCAATGAAATCTTCCCCGGCGCCTTCAGCGAGGAAGTGCGCGCCAAGGCGCGCGACATGGCTTACCGCTTTGGCAACCAGCTGATGGCCGAAGGATATCGCGGCTATTTCGATCTGGATTTCCTCATCGACAAGGACACGGACGAGGTCTATCTGGGAGAACTGAACCCGCGCATCTGCGGTGCCAGCCCGATGACCAACCACGCGGCCTTTGCCTATGCCGATGTGCCGCTCTTCCTGTTCCACCTGCTGGAATTCTCCGGCATCGATTTTGCACTGGACGTGGAAGAACTCAACGCGCGCTGGGCCAACCCGGCCTTCATCGACAGCTGGAGCCAGCTGGTGATCAAGCACACCGCCAACAATGTCGACATCATCACCCATGCCCCGGCCACCGGCATCTACCGCATGGCGGATGACGGCTCGGTGTCCTACCATCGCTTCGATTACAAGCGCCAGGACATCGAATCGGAAAACGAAGCCTTCTTCCTGCGCATCAGCGGTCCGGGCGACTATCGCTACGAAGGCGCCGACCTGGGCATACTGATCACCCGTGGCCGCTCCATGACCGATGACTTCGCCCTCAACGAGCGCGCACGCCACTGGATAGCCGGCATCAAGAAATACTATGCCGCCAAACCCATCATGGCCGTGCACGACGAGCAAGTGCCCGCACCCGGCGCCTTCAAGATCCTATAATCCGCTCAGCGCCACCCTGGTCGTTGCCCTGGCATGGCAGCGGTCATCAACCTAGTGAGACACATGCGCTGTACATTCGAAGCGATCCGCGAAGACACACCGGGAGCGCGCTGGCAGGCACTGTTCCAGCTGCGCTGGCCGGCCTATCAGCAGTGGTTTCTGCGCGATGGCTATCGTGCCCGCCCCTCTTATCTGGCCGGGCGCCGCGCACTGCGCCAGCACATGCCGGAGCTGGCGCAGCTGTATCAGCAGCTATGCGAGCTGGCCGGCGGCGGCGATCTGGAAGCACGCTTTCTGTCGCAATGGTGTCCGCCATCGTATATTTCCGGTTGCTCGCAAGCGGTATGGCTGGATCCCTATGGTGTGGAAGGTCCGCTGCTGGCACGCAATTACGACTACGCGCCATCACTGCTGGAAGGCAGCTGGCTGTCCACCCGCTGGCTGGGCCGCCAGGTGCTGGCCATGAGTGACTGCCTGTGGGGTGCGCTGGACGGTATCAACGAGGACGGCCTGGCCGTTTCACTCTCCTTTGGCGGCCGTACCGCCGTTGGCGAGGGTTTCGGCATTCCGCTGGTCATGCGCTACCTGCTGGAAACCGCCAGCAATACCGCCGAAGCGGTAGCCATCCTGCAGCGCCTGCCGGTGCACATGACCTATAACATCAGCCTGCTGGACAAGTGCAGTCATTGGGCAACGGTGTTCGTGGCGCCGGACCGGCCCACCGAAGTGGTCAGCCGCAGCGCGGTAGCCAACCACCAGCACGGGCTGGAATGGCAGGCGCATGCCCGTGCCACCCTGTCGGAAGAGCGCGAATGGATGCTGGGCCAGGGGGTGCGCAAGGCGGAACGCGCCGATGACGTGCTGCGCACCCTGCTGCGCCCCCCCTTGTTCCAGACTGCCTATGGCCGTGGCTATGGCACGCTGTACACGGCGGCCTACCATCCGCACACGCTGATGGCCGAACTGCTGTGGCCCGACATGCGCTGGCCGCAGTACTGCCTGGATGTGCAGGAAGGCGTGCTGAATGTGCGCTTCGACGCCAATCACGCGGGCTAAGAGCGGCGAACAAAACCTCCTACTTTTTGCGCCGCCGCCGGCCCGCGCCAGCGAGCCACTGCCCTTCCCTCACGGCCAGCCAACACGCTGGCCACAGCGCAGCGGGACGGATAACGGAATATTCAAAAAAGATAATGAAAACAGTAAAATAATGACAAAATGGCTATATGTCATAAATCGGTAATATTTTTTACGCAAAGCATGTGGCAGACTGTGGCAGGTTTTTAAACACTTTAGTCCAGTTGAAATTACTCAAACCGATAGAGTAAGTCACTGTACGCGCGAGGAATGCCAGCATGAATGCCGCCAAGAAAATCCGCCGTTTTATTGAAGAAAACAAGGATCATGAGCAAGTCCAGGTATTGAAAGACCTGGCTGCGGCACTGGAAATGGGACGGCCTTTTGATTTGGGCAGCCTGTATCAGATCGATATGCGCTATTTCGAAGTCGCACTGGATTTGTTGAAAGACTGGCGCTTCGACCACCATATTGCCGCCCGCAGCAAGCTGCTGGAACAGCTGCTTACCGAAATTGCCCCCGATCTGCGTGTGGAAGAAAGCACCAGCCCAGCCGCAGTCCGTGACGACAGCGAGCCGGCCACGCCGCCGGTCCAGTCTTCTGAAGCGGCAGACAGCGCGGCAGCCGAAGCCGCTCCGGCGGAGGCCGAAGCCGTTGCCGCCAAACCGGCACGCAGCCGCCGCAAGAGCAGCCCCGCCGCCTGAGCGCTGCGGGCTGACACCAGACAGCAGCTTGCGCAGCAGCGCCAGGCAAAGCCTGGCCGCCGCCGCATTGCTGTCAGCTGGCCTGGGCACGGTGCACAACACCACGGACAGGGCCAGTGCCTGGCGATGCCGACCCCGGCAATGGCCCGGCCAGCGGCTGTCGGGAGCCGGACTTAGCCGCAGACTTCAGCCAGCCGCGCCGGCTGGCTGACCAGGAAGTTCCCCTCCCCCTGCAGGCTGACAATACGCGCATTGCGCCGCGTCTCCCAGCTATCCACCGGATATTGCCTGGCCCAGGCACACATCAGCTGCCGGTCCTGCCGGCTCATGTTCAATGCATAGCGCTGATGCATGTACAAGGTGATGCGGGCGGCACGGCCGCGCACTTCCTCACGCGGCTGCACGCGCTTGCCGGCAAAATCGACTACCGTGCCGCACTGGCCGTAGATGCGGGTCGGTTGTCTGGCCCAGGCACTGTAGGACAGATTGCTACGATCGGCATTCACCTCGCCCACTGCCGGCACCAGATTGTTCAGATCACCTTCAGCCAGCCGGTAGACCTCATCATTGCCCGAGCAATTCTTGCGTCCGCCCTGCTGCCAGCACTGGCGCTGATGGCCCAGCACCCAAGCCGGCACCACATGTTCCCATTCGATACGCCGGGCCCGTTCCGGATTCTTGCGCGGCACATAACCGCAGGACAACCAGTCCACCGCCTTGCCCTGATAAGCACAACCGCAATAAAAATCCTCCTGCATGCCGGCAAATACCTTGGGCAACACGCGCTTGGCCCCGTTGAAATCGCGGTGACCCACCGCCTTGTCACCGCGCACCAGCGCAGACAGCACCACCTTGTCCGCTGGTCCACCCGCCGGCGCTGTCGTCTGTCCACCGCCTGCCTGCAGCTGGCGCACCATGGTTTCACCCAGCTGCGCCAGCGCCTTCACCTCTCGCGGCAGCTTGACGCCACCGTCCCTGTCACAGCCGCACAAGGCCAGCAGCAACAAGCCATAAAACCGTTTTTGCATTTCTACCGTGCCACCACCGCGGGTCCGCGCGTCTGGTCGACTCCTGTACTTTGGGGAGGGGCACTATAACCGTCGCCGCCACATTTTCAAACAGGGCACCGCAAGCGGCAGGCAGCGTGGGCAGGCCGGTCTGCGTTACAATTCCGCCTCCGGGCAGTGTCGCCCGGCTTTCACAGCAGGTAGAGCATGTCGAGAAAACCGCGCCTTCGTTCCGGCTCCGGCGTCACCATGCATGATGTCGGCCAGGCGGCCGGCGTCAGTGCCATCACCGTGTCCCGCGCCTTGCACTCGCCAGAGCGGGTCACGCCGGCCCTGCGTGAAAAAATCCTGCAGGTGGTCGAACAACTGGGCTATGTGCCCAACCGCTCGGCACGCCAGCTGGCCTCGGCCCGTTCGCACACGGTACTGGTGCTGATCCCCTCGCTCAGCAATACCGTGTTCATCGACGCGCTGGCCGGTATCGAATCCGTGCTGCAGCCAGCCGGCTACCAGATGCTGATCGGCAATACCCATTACAGCGACAGCGAGGAACTGGCCCTGCTGCGCGCCTATCTGCAACACAGCCCGGACGGTTTGCTGGTGACCGGACTGCAGCAGGCCGAGGCATTCAGCCGCATCCTGGCGGAGCGCCAGTTGCCGGCGGTGTACATGATGGATCTGAGCGATGATGGCCGACCCTGTGTGGGGCTGTCGCAGGAAGCCGCCGGCGCGGCCATGACCCGCCATCTGCTGCAGCGGGGCCGGCGGCGCATCGCCTATCTGGCCGCCCAGCTGGACGAGCGGGTGCTGAAGCGGCTGCAAGGCTACCGCCAGGAACTGACCGCCGCCGGCTGCCACGATCCGGCGCTGGAATGGCTGAACCCGGCCCCGTCCAGCATGCAGCTGGGGGCGGACATGCTCGATGCACTGCTGGCTGCCCACCCCGATTGCGACGCCGTATTCTGCTGCAATGACGACCTGGCCATCGGTGCCATTGCCCGTTGCCAGCAGCGCGGCATTGCCGTGCCGGCGCAACTGGCGATTGGCGGTTTCAATGACTTGCAGGCTGCCGCCTGGACCACGCCGCCACTGAGCACGATCGCCACGCCACGCTTTGCCATTGGTGCTGCCGCGGCCCGCCTGCTGCTGCAACAGCTGCACGGACAGCAGGACAGCGGTGGCAGCCGCTGCCTCGACCTGGGCTTCCAGCTCCAGCAACGCGGCAGTACCTGAGACCGCGGGCGGGGTGGTGTGCGCTACCGTTGCACGCCGCCCACAGCCAAGCCTGCCCAGCCGCCACGGCAGGGCAAGCCATTGATTTCAAACAACTCATACCAATCAAGCGCCTGAGCAG